>NZ_VCDZ01000001.1:0-217832 GCF_005845405.1 Escherichia sp. E4930
TACCTGAGTTAGCTTTTTGATTTGCCAAAAAAAAACGCCCAGGATCTTTTATCAGATCGGGCGTTTTKTTTTTTTTTACTTTTAAAACGATGATAAAGACGCTTTTTTCTGACCACTTTTCGTGTGGACTGGAAAACCTGGCGTCGTCATCTATTCTTAAAGGGCAAGGCAACTAAGCCTGCATTAATGCCAACTTTTAGCGCACGGCTCTCTCCCAAGAGCCATTTCCCTGGACCGAATACAGGAATCGTATTCGGTCTCTTTTTATCTATTAAGCCAGCGGATGAATACATCACTGTTTTCCCTGTGCTGACTTCACAATCAACCATAACACACACTCTACTGCTTCAGTCCAGCCTTTTTTAACATTTATGTTAAAATAATGTGACCTTCTGCGCGGGAGTAAAAAATTGATGAAAGAGGCAGGCCGCACCTATCAGAAAATTGATGGCAGCCATTGGCGACATATCTGGTTGGTGGGGGATATTCATGGCTGCCTTGGGCTACTGCGTATCAAATTATGGCATTGCCGTTTTGACCCGTGGCAAGACTTATTGATCTCGGTAGGTGATGTTATTGATCGTGGTCCGGAGAGTTTGCGTTGTCTTCAACTACTGGAGCAATGCTGGGTCAGAGCGGTAAGAGGCAATCATGAGCAGATGGCGATAGATGCGCTGGCCACGCAGCAGATGTCTTTATGGTATATGAACGGTGGCGACTGGTTTGCTGCACTGGCAGATAAGCAACAGAAGCAAGCAGAAAGGGCGCTCAGCAAATGCCAGCATTTGCCTTTTATTCTTGAATTAAACAGTCGCACTGGCAAACACGTTATTGCCCATGCTGATTATCCTGACGATGTTTATCAATGGCAAAAGGACGTCGATTTGCACCAGGTATTGTGGAGTCGTTCGCGATTACGTGAAGGCCAAAAAGGGCAGGGAATTACCGGTGCTGACCATTTCTGGTTTGGTCATACGCCGTTACCTCATCGCGTAGATATTGGAAACTTGCATTATATAGACACCGGCGCCGTCTTCGGAGGGACACTCACAGTGGAACAACTCCAGTAATTAAAAGTCACTGTACTCCTGCGCGGGCCGCCAGAACCCATCAATAAAATCCTCAACAGGAAAGCAGCCGCCGTGGCGGATCCGTTGATCGTCCATTGAGTAGACGCACTGCTGTTCCGTGTTGTAAACATCAACAACAATATCTTCACAGCCAGCATCCAGATAGCAAACAAAAAGTACCAGCGCGAACATTTCATCCTCGAAGTGTGGTGCCGTACCGTTAAGTTTAGGAGAGGATTTTACTTCGGGGAAATAACCAGAATAAATAACCCGCCATGCCGACGGGTTCTTTTTGGATCATGCAAGACGCATAATCCAGGCATCAGACTTTTGATCGTAGCGGGTACGGTACAGGACAGAGTGTTCGCCGTTTAGTAGAGCTGGAATGCTGGTTTCGGCGTCCCAGGCATCCAGTTGCATACATAAATCGGGGTCAGATTTACAAGGAATTGTTAATGTTCGATCACCTGGCGATTCGCCGTGTAACTCGCCGTCATCGATTTCAAAAGCGCCTATGCGCACACTGGTTTTCATCTTCGTGCTCTCCATTTATCTGCCGGTTGTGGTACGACCAGTCCGATCGCACCATTTTTCAGCGTAGTTGAGGCAGGCGAATGTGCCAGTCAAAAAGTGCGCTTTTTTTGTGCGCTATCAGGCGTTACCGGTAAAAAGTTTCCCATCGCGCACCAGTTCACGCGGGTAACTGTTTTTCAGTCGCGAGCCAATACGTTTGGCTAAACCTATTGGCTGATTCTGGAAGGTTACCAGCACATCATCCGTAGTTGGCACGGTTTGCGGGTAAACATCGCGCCCGCGATACCACTCTTCCGCTTCCTGAGGCGTCAGTTCGAAAGCGTTCGTATGGTTCGGGGATGCCAGGGCAATAACCGCTTCATGCTGCCAGCGATAACCTTTGTTATGCGTTTCGGCCAGCTTAATTCCCAGACGGGAAAATCGGACTTTACCGATCAGGGCTTCAATGCCCGCCGGGAACAGCCAGAGTTCTTTATCGCGCTGCCAGAGACGCAGATTTTCATCCCACTGTAAGCCAACGGCAGTTGCCGCCTGGCGAATTTGTGCGGCTTCGCGATCTTTGATTGGGCTAAACGGGAAATTACCCACTTTGTATTTCGGTGCGGGTAAGGCGGGAATCGACTGTGTTTTGCGTAGCCGGGCAACGAAGAAGCCTTCGCAGTCGTAAATTTGTGGGAAAACGTGCAAAAAGCCTTCTTCGGTGAGCGCCTTGTCCGCGCCAGGGAAGAGATCGCCAAGCGGTAAAAACTTTACTGCGTCGGGGTAAGTCTCTTTCAGCCACAGGCAAACGGCTTCGTTTTCTTCCCGGTTTAAGGTACAGGTCGAGTAAACCAGTGTACCGCCAGGGCGTAATGCATGAAAGGCACTGTCGATCAGTTCCCGTTGGGTGGCAGCAATTTCCTGATTGCTTTCCGGTGACCAGTTTTTCAGTGCGTCGGGATCTTTACGCACCACGCCTTCGCCAGAGCAGGGGGCGTCCAGTAAAATGGCGTCGAACATTTCTGGTAACGCCGCACCAAAGACGCGGCCATCAAAATGAGTCAGAGACACGTTACGGATACCGCAGCGACTGATATTGGCATGTAACACTTTTACCCGGCTGGCGGAAAACTCATTGGCAAGAATCGCCCCTTCGTTATTCATGCGAGCGGCAATTTGCGTCGTTTTTGAACCAGGTGCGGCGGCGACATCCATCACCCGCTGTGGGGTATTATCGTCGGCAAACAATGCGGCAACGGGCAACATTGAACTGGCTTCCTGAATATAAAACAGGCCGCTTAAATGCTCGGCGGTACTGCCCAACGGCAATGCATCTTCATCGTCGCGTTCAATCCAGAAACCTTCTTCACACCACGGAATCGGCGTTAGCGTCCAGCCGTAAGGGGCGGTTAATTGCAGGAAATCAGCAACGGAGATTTTCAGGGTATTTACGCGAATGCTGCGGCGCAACGGGCGCTGACAAGCGGCGAGAAAATCATCAAAAGAGAGCGTCGAAGGCATGGCTTCGCGCATTTGTGTCAGAAAGGCGTCCGGGAAATAAACGGTGTGTTGGGCCACGAGCATGTACCACTGGCAAAAAAACAGGCGCGCAGTTTAGCATAAACGCTCCGGCGCAGGCACGCCGGAGCAATGTGGCTTATCGGGGGAGTGCTGTTCCCCATTCACGCCACTCTTTCGGTTCACTTTCCTGCAACAGGAAGTGTTTGCCTTCCTGGGCTTTCGGTGCCAGCGGCGTACCTGGAGGCGTGGCGAAGGCGATCCCGCCACGGATAAACTGGTTAAAGGTACCGGTTTTCACCACGCCGCCCGTCAGACCGAAGTCCAGACTGTAGCCCGAAGCTAGCCAGAAGACGGAATTGTTACGTACCAGGTGCTGGTAACGTTTACTGATGCGCATCGCAATCATCACGCGATCTGACAATGTCCCCAGCGTCATTCCGGTGACTGTACCTACTTCCAGACCACGGAACAGTACTGGCGTACCAACACCTAACGAACCGGCTTCCGGCGCTTCAACAATAATGCTTAAGCCATCAAGGTAACGAGAGTCAGTAATGGTGGCTTCTTGCAATTCAAAGTCACGGCGAGGATTACCCCGACCTGGTTCGACGTTGATATACGGCTGGAGGATCGTATCAAGATGCTCAACGCCTGCTGCCGAAATTTGCGGTGTGACCACTGAGAAGCGTGTACCACCGCGCGCAAAGGTCTGGACATATTCCGGATAGAGCACCGCCTTTGCCTGTACTTCATTGCGCGCGGTGATCAGATCCAGAGTCTGGATTTGCCCGATATCAATACCGAGATAGCGAATTGGCATACCGACCGCCAGTTTTCCGGCATCGAAAGCGTGGAGCGTAATCTGCCCGCCAACCGCACGAGCTGCTGTTTCGGAAGCATACAGAATCCGCTTATCGCCTTTACGTTGGCTGGCGCTGGCACCGCTGAGATTATCGAAGCTGATGGCTCCCTTTAACGCCCGCGAAAGCGGTGACGCCTGAACGGTCAGGCCGCTGCCGTTAAGTTGAACTTTCGCGCCGCCTTCAGCCCAGAACACGCTGTTGCTGGTCAGCAGGTTGCGATATTCCGGTTTAATATGCAAATCGATATCGAACGCATTGGCCCGTGGACGTACGGTAATCACTTCACCGACCTCAAATTTACGGTACAGCACTACCGACCCTGCCTGCACATCCGGCAGTGTCTCCGCACTTAAACTCACGGTCGTGGTAGGTAAATCACTAAGACTATTTTCGAGGGCTTTTTCCAGATTGGCATACAGCGGATAGCTGGCTTTCATCTCGCCTTTGTCGCCGGGCAGAATACGTATCCCGCCGTTGAGCCATTCTGAGGCGCTGGCACCGAGAAACTCGACACCATCCAGACCCACTTTCACGTCGACACGACTATTAACGACAAATTTGCTGTCGCCTTTTACCAGTTCGCGATGCTGGGGTTCGATAGCGACGGTAAATGTCACACCTTTGCTGGTGAGTTTACGGTCGATAACCTGACCTACCTGTACGCCGTGAAGAATGAGCGGCTGACCGGCATCAATTCCATAGCTTTCTGGTGCAGTCAGGGTAAGCGTCAGAACATCGGGTTCATGCAGTAAAGCTTTCTCGCCAGGCACAACGACAAACTCTTTGCGTGGCTCGCCATCACCCGGTACCAGTTCGAACGTTTTGCCGGTCAACAGGGCGCTGAGATTGGCGTCGTTGAGAGATAACTTCGGGTTACGTAATTCGATGCGGGTATTTTCACGAAGCAGGGTGACGACGCTGGGATCAACGGTCATTTCCCCGGTGACTTTGCCACCTGGGTTTAAATTCAGTTTGGTCAGTTGCCCGACTTCCAGTCCCTGGTACATGAGCGGCGTTGAATCGGCGTTTAATCCGGCTCCACCTGGTAGATCCAGCTTTATGATCACCCCACGCTGGCTGTGGGCGAGATCCTCATACAGACCAAAGGTATCTTCCGGATCGGCAGGTTTCGACTCTTCTGGTGAATCGAAGGCAATCGCACCGTTAACCAGGGCAGCCAGACTTTCCAGTTTTACCTTCGCGCCACTGATACTGACATTGGCATCAACGCCGGAAACGTTCCAGAAGCGGCTGCCTTTTTTCACCAAATCGGTGAAACGCCGCTCAATCAGGACATCAATCACCACGCCTTGCTTATTGGGATTGATCGCATAGTCATAGACGCGTCCCACCGGAATTTTACGGAAATAGACCAGCGAACCGCTGTTCAATGAACCGAGATCGGGGGCTTGCAGGTGGATCATCAGATCACCATTATCCAGCCGATACTTTGGCTGGGTATCGAGCGCCACAAAGTGATCCTGCTCTTTACCTTTACCCGGCATCATGCCGATATAGTTACCGCCGACCAGCGCATCAAGCCCGGAAACACCTGCCAGTGAGGCTTTCGGCGTCACCAGCCAGAACTGCGTCTCTTCGCGCAGGGCATCTTTCATATCGGACTTGATGCTGACCTTCACTTCAATCTTTCGTAGATCGTCGCTGAGGCTGACATCCTGCACCGTGCCGACTTCAACGCCCTGATAACGAACAGGCGTGCGACCTGGAACAATGCCGTCTGCCGACATAAAGTCGATGGTGACGGTATTGCCTCTATCCTGATAACTACCCCAAATCAGCCAACCGGCAATCATTAGCGCGATGAACGGCAACAGCCAGAAAGGTGAGATACGGCGTTTAGTTTTAATTTGCGCTTCAGTCGTCGAAGCGGGCGTTTCCTGACTCATGTGCATCCCAAAGTAAGCGGCTGTCCAGCCATTCCACAGCAAGAATAGTCAAAATAACCGCTGCGCCGAAATAAA
Source organism: Escherichia sp. E4930 (assembly GCF_005845405.1). Taxonomy (NCBI): domain Bacteria; kingdom Pseudomonadati; phylum Pseudomonadota; class Gammaproteobacteria; order Enterobacterales; family Enterobacteriaceae; genus Escherichia; species Escherichia sp. E4930. Next base: position 5,950 of record NZ_VCDZ01000001.1, read on the forward strand.
ACGCAGCGGGTCCCATAGTAAAAGCGAGGATCTGATCGCGATTAATCAGCGACATGGTTAATGAAATGACAAACAGATCGAGCATCGACCAACGGCCAATCCAGGTCACCATCCGCAATAGCAAAATCCGCGTGCGTAAGCCTTGCTGGCATTTAAAATGAATGCTTACCAGTAAAGTAAACATGACGATGACTTTGGTGAACGGCACCAGGATACTGGCGATAAAAACAATGCCGGCAACTGCAATATTGCTGTTTGCCAGCGACATAATTCCAGAAAGAATCGTATCTTCTTGTCGTCCACCGTTCAGGTAGATGATCGAAATAGGCAGCAGGTTGGCAGGTAACAATAAGACAATTGAAGCCAAAAGCGCAGCCCAGCATTTTTGAATACTATGATGGCGACGCAAGCGAAGTGGGATATGGCAACGGGGGCAACGACCGCGCGGATCGGGATAGCCGGTAAAGTGACAACCCAGGCAAACGCGTAAATTCTCATCCCTACGTGTGGCAGGGCGCTGCGGATAAAATCGCTCCCACAGCTGTTCAACATTAAGATGTGACAACGTCACAGTTGTTAAAATCACCAGCGCGAAAAAAGAGAATAGCCCGACGCCCGCCTGGATATGGGCGTAATCCTGTACCTTTATAGAAGCAACGCCAATGCCGACCAGATAGATATCCAGCATTACCCACTCTTTTAGTCGCTCCAGCATCAGCAACACCGGGCGTAAATTCATTCCCAGCCGATTGCCAAACCATAAATAAGCAATAGAGGTCACCAGTATGAGAGGTGCACCTATAACGCAGAAGAACACCATTGCGCCGGTTATCGCATCGCCCTGTTTGGTCATCTGCCAGATACCTTGCATTACATTGGCGTCGATACGGATACCTAACAGCCAGATATGTAATAGAGGTTCGCCCCAGGCAAACGGCATAAGCAACAACATAGTAAAAGCCATAGCTGCCAGCCTTGTGAGCGACCAGTCGCGGCCATCGCGAATTTTCGCCTGACAGCGCGGGCAATAGGCACTTTGGTGAGAATTTATCTCGGGCAGGCTAAACAGCATGTCACATTGCGGGCAACGTTGATAATCACCACGCGGTAGTTCCTCGCCAATTGCGCTCACTGTTATCTTTTTTGTCGGCGTAATTTGTGGGGTGTTAAGAGCCATGACATGCCAAATGTGATAAGAATTAACATTTATCTTAACCCATGATGGGAATGATCTTGAGCATTAACGCATTTAATGCTTATTTTAATAGGCTGGCAGTTCCAGGTAAGACAACTAAGTGATTATATAATGAACAAAACAGAATTTTACGCGGACTTAAACCGTGACTTTAATGCGTTGATGGCGGGAGAGACCAGCTTTCTGGCAACGCTGGCGAATACCAGTGCTTTGTTATACGAGCGTCTGACTGACGTAAACTGGGCTGGGTTTTATTTACTTGAGGACGATACGCTGGTACTCGGGCCGTTTCAGGGCAAAATTGCCTGCGTACGGATCCCGGTAGGGCGTGGCGTGTGTGGCACTGCAGTTGCCCGCAATGAAGTACAGCGAATCGAGGATGTTCACGCCTTTGATGGGCATATCGCCTGTGATGCGGCGAGTAATTCTGAAATCGTTCTGCCGTTGGTGGTGAAAAATCAGATTATTGGCGTTCTCGATATCGACAGTACGGTCTTCGGTCGCTTTACAGACGAGGACGAGCAAGGCTTACGTCAGCTTGTGGCGCAGCTTGAAAAGGTGCTTGCAACGACGGATTACAAAAAATTCTTTGCGAGCGTCGCAGGATAATCAACGGATAACGTAGCATTTACTGATGACGTCATTATAATGACGCCTGTTCATGCCTGCGCTTGTTGGCTACGTCCGTTGTAATCAGGAAATTTCATGGAAAATCAACCTAAGTTGAATAGCAGTAAAGAAGTAATCGCGTTTCTGGCCGAACGTTTTCCCCACTGTTTCAGTGCGGAAGGTGAAGCGCGTCCGCTGAAAATCGGTATTTTTCAGGATTTGGTCGATCGCGTTGCTGGGGAAATGAACCTTAGCAAAACGCAACTGCGATCCGCTTTACGTCTCTACACTTCGAGCTGGCGCTATCTGTATGGCGTTAAACCAGGCGCGACGCGTGTCGATCTCGACGGCAACCCATGCGGTGAGCTGGACGAGCAGCATGTAGAACATGCTCGCAAGCAGCTTGAAGAAGCGAAAGCGCGCGTCCAGGCGCAGCGTGCCGAACAGCAGGCGAAAAAACGCGAAGCTGCCGCAGCTGCAGGTGAGAAAGAAGACGCACCACGCCGCGAACGCAAGCCACGTCCTGCTGCGCAACGCCGTAAAGAAGGCGCCGAGCGCAAACCTCGCGCGCAGAAACCGGCTGAGAAAGCGCCAAAAACAGTAAAAGCACCTCGCGAAGAACAGCACACCCCAGTTTCTGACATTTCAGCTCTGACTGTCGGACAAGCCCTGAAGGTGAAAGCTGGTCAAAATGCGATGGATGCCACCGTATTAGAAATCACCAAAGACGGCGTCCGCGTCCAGCTGAATTCGGGTATGTCTTTGATTGTGCGCGCAGAACACCTGGTGTTCTGAAACGGAGGCCGGGCCAGGCATGAACATGTTTTTTAGGCTTACCGCGTTAGCTGGCCTGCTTGCAATAGCAGGCCAGACCTTCGCAGTAGAAGATATTACGCGTGCTGATCAGATTCCGGTATTAAAGGAAGAGACGCAGCATGCGACGGTGAGTGAGCGCGTAACGTCGCGCTTTACCCGCTCCCATTATCGCCAGTTCGACCTCGATCAGGCATTCTCGGCCAAAATCTTTGACCGCTACCTGAACCTGCTTGATTACAGCCACAATGTGCTGCTGGCAAGCGATGTTGAACAGTTCGCGAAAAAGAAAAATGAGCTGGGCGATGAACTGCGCTCCGGTAAACTTGACGTTTTCTACGATCTTTACAATCTGGCGCAAAAACGCCGTTTTGAACGTTACCAGTACGCCTTATCGGTACTGGAAAAACCGATGGATTTTACCGGCAACGACACTTATAACCTGGACCGCAGCAAAGCGCCCTGGCCGAAAAACGAGGCCGAGTTGAACGCGCTGTGGGACAGCAAAGTTAAATTCGACGAGTTAAGTCTGAAGCTGACAGGAAAAACGGATAAAGAAATTCGTGAAACCCTGACTCGTCGCTACAAATTTGCCATTCGCCGTCTGGCGCAAACTAACAGCGAAGATGTGTTCTCGCTGGCAATGACGGCGTTTGCGCGCGAAATTGATCCGCATACCAATTACCTTTCCCCGCGTAATACCGAACAGTTCAATACTGAAATGAGCTTGTCGTTGGAAGGTATTGGTGCGGTGCTGCAAATGGATGATGACTACACCGTTATCAATTCGATGGTGGCAGGTGGCCCGGCAGCGAAGAGTAAAGCTATCAGCGTTGGTGACAAAATTGTCGGTGTTGGTCAAACCGGCAAGCCGATGGTTGACGTGATTGGCTGGCGTCTTGATGATGTCGTTGCCTTAATCAAAGGGCCGAAAGGCAGTAAAGTTCGTTTAGAAATTTTACCTGCTGGTAAAGGGACTAAAACTCGTACGGTAACACTGACGCGTGAACGCATTCGTCTGGAAGACCGCGCAGTTAAAATGTCCGTGAAGACCGTCGGCAAAGAAAAAGTAGGCGTACTGGATATTCCCGGTTTCTATGTTGGCTTGACAGACGATGTCAAAGTTCAGTTGCAGAAGCTGGAAAAACAGAATGTCAGCAGCGTCGTCATCGACCTGCGTAGCAATGGCGGCGGGGCGCTGACCGAGGCAGTATCGCTCTCTGGTTTGTTCATTCCTTCCGGTCCGATTGTTCAGGTCCGTGATAACAATGGTAAAGTCCGCGAGGACAGTGATACCGACGGCCAGGTGTTCTATAAAGACCCGCTGGTGGTATTGGTTGACCGATTCAGTGCTTCGGCTTCAGAAATCTTTGCCGCAGCGATGCAGGATTACGGTCGCGCGCTGGTTGTGGGTGAACCAACATTCGGCAAAGGTACTGTCCAGCAGTATCGTTCTCTGAATCGTATCTACGATCAGATGTTACGTCCTGAATGGCCGGCGCTGGGGTCAGTGCAGTATACAATCCAGAAATTCTATCGCGTTAACGGTGGCAGTACCCAACGTAAGGGCGTCACGCCGGATATCATCATGCCGACGGGCAATGAAGAGACGGAAACGGGAGAGAAATTCGAAGATAACGCGCTGCCGTGGGATAGCATTGATGCTGCAACCTATGTGAAATCAGGCGATTTATCGGCGTTTGAGCCGGAATTGCTGAAGGAACATAATGCGCGCATCGCGAAGGATCCTGAATTTCAGAACATCATGAAGGATATTGCTCGTTTCAATGCCATGAAGGACAAACGCAATATTGTTTCTCTGAATTACGCTGTGCGTGAGAAAGAGAACAATGAAGATGATGCGATGCGTCTGGCACGATTGAACGATCGCTTTAAACGCGAAGGCAAACCGGAGTTGAAGAAACTGGATGATTTGCCAAAAGATTACAAGGAGCCAGATCCGTATCTGGACGAGACAGTGAATATCGCACTCGATCTGGCGAAGCTGGAAAAATCCAGACCAGCGGAACAGCCCGCTCCCGTCAAGTAACATCAATCAGGCACAAGAAATTGTGCCTGATTTTTTAACAGTGGCAAGATGCCGTAAATCAGATGCTACAAAATGTAAAGTTGTGTCTTTCTGGTGACTTACGCTCTATCCAGACTTGAAAATAGTCGCGTAACCCATACGATGTGGGTATCGCATATTGCGTTTTGTTAAACTGAGGTAAAAAGAAAATTATGATGCGAATCGCGCTCTTCCTGCTAACGAACCTGGCCGTCATGGTCGTTTTCGGGCTGGTACTGAGCCTGACAGGGATACAGTCGAGCAGCGTTCAGGGGCTGATGATTATGGCCTTGCTGTTCGGTTTTGGTGGTTCCTTCGTTTCGCTTCTGATGTCCAAATGGATGGCATTACGATCTGTTGGCGGGGAAGTGATCGAGCAACCGCGTAACGAAAGGGAACGTTGGCTGGTCAATACTGTAGCAACCCAGGCCCGTCAGGCAGGGATTGCTATGCCGCAAGTAGCTATCTACCATGCGCCGGATATCAACGCCTTTGCGACAGGTGCTCGTCGTGATGCCTCTCTGGTTGCTGTCAGCACCGGTTTGCTGCAGAACATGAGCCCGGATGAAGCTGAGGCGGTAATTGCCCACGAAATTAGCCACATTGCGAATGGTGACATGGTTACCATGACGCTGATTCAGGGCGTGGTAAACACCTTCGTTATCTTTATTTCGCGTATTCTGGCGCAGCTTGCCGCGGGCTTTATGGGCGGTAACCGTGATGAAGGTGAAGAGAGCAACGGCAACCCGCTGATCTACTTTGCGGTTGCGACGGTGCTGGAGCTGGTATTTGGTATTCTGGCGAGCATTATCACCATGTGGTTCTCGCGTCACCGTGAATTCCATGCCGATGCAGGTTCAGCCAAACTGGTTGGTCGTGAGAAAATGATTGCTGCGCTGCAGCGTCTGAAAACCAGCTATGAGCCGCAGGAAGCAACCAGCATGATGGCTTTTTGTATCAATGGTAAGTCCAAATCGCTGAGTGAGCTGTTTATGACTCACCCGCCGCTGGATAAACGTATTGAAGCCCTGCGTACCGGTGAATATCTGAAGTAATTTGCAGTAAATTATAAAAAAGCGCGTCCTGGTTGACGCGCTTTTTTTTAGCCTTGTGCGCGCGGTTGGGTAATGCGTAAACCACTGACACAGGCGGCGATCACTGCCAGAATAGCCGCAGCCGTCAGCGAGACGTGCGTACCATTATCACCAAACTGATTCAACATCAGCGCCACCAGAGCTGCGCCGCTACTCTGACCAAGCAGACGCGCTGTACCCAACATTCCACTGGCACCACCGCTACGCTCACGCGGGGCGGAGGTAATAATGGTGTGATTATTGGGGGACTGGAATAACCCAAAGCCTGCACCGCATAAGATCATCGGCCAGATGATATTGATATCGGCAGGTGAAGCTGGCAACAGGACCAGTGAAAAAAGTCCCGCCGCCATGATGAACAGCCCTAAAGCACCAAGCAATCCTGCATGGACGCGCTCTATCAAGTAACCTGCCAGCGGAGCCATTACCATCGTTGCCAACGGCCACGGGGTCAGGAGCAAACCTGTCTCAACTTCACTACGCCCAAGTACAGTTTGCAGATAAAAAGGCAGGGAAACCATCGCCAGCATTTGCGCACAGAAAGAACAAATGGAGGTACAAATTGATAGTGTAAACAGCGGAATACGCAGTAAATCTACCGGTAGCAGTGGAACAGGAAGGGAAAGCTGGCGGCGAATAAAGAAAATACCAACAATAATCATTACCGCCAGTTCAGCACCGATCAGCGTCAGTGATTGCCCCTGAGCAAAACCACTCAACGCGGTAATAAGCAGGCCGAATGTCAGCGCATTCATCACGGCGCTGGGCAGGTCAAACCGCGGCTTACTGGCACGAGAACCATTTGGCGGCAGAAAACGCATCGCCAGGAGTAGGGCGATAATACCCAACGGTACGTTAATTAAAAATAACCACTTCCAGGACGCAATTGAAAGGATTGCGGCGGCGATCGTCGGCCCGGCAGCGGAGGAGACGGCGACGATAAAAGAGTTAATTCCCATCCCTCGCCCCAGAAAACGTTGTGGGTAGATTAAGCGGATGAGTGCAGTATTGACGCTCATTAACGCCGCGCCGCCAAAACCTTGTATTACACGCGCCAGGGTTAGCATTTGCAGTGAATCAGAAAGAGCGCAGAACAACGATGAGAGCAGAAAAACCACCAGACCGAATTTATAAATTCGTCGATAGCCAAACATATCGCCCAAAAAAGAGAACGAGAGTAAGGAGATAACAATCGCGATTTGGTAGGCATTCACCACCCAAATGGAACTGGCTGGTGTGGCGTGGAGATCGGTTGCAATGGTTGGCAAGGCGACATTAGCGATAGCGCCGTCGAGAACCGCCATCGAGATACCAATAATAATGGTTAAAATTGCGCCGTACCGCTGAGGCAACGGCAGGCCATCGGCCTGAACTTTTGGCATAGGAATTTTATATCTTTTGGTAATAATCAACAGGGGTATGATTTTAGCACTGATATTCACGGCGAATGTCGCAGAATTGTAACTAACCGGCAAAAGATGGATTGCGACCACCCTGGCGCGAAATTATAATAAAAAACAGTTCTGATTTTTATAAAACACTCGCAATGAGGTGATAAATGGCTAACGCAGATCTGGATAAACAACCTGATTCTGTATCTTCCGTACTGAAGGTTTTTGGCATTTTGCAGGCGCTGGGCGAAGAGCGCGAAATAGGGATAACCGAGCTGTCACAGCGTGTCATGATGTCAAAAAGCACCGTTTATCGCTTTTTACAGACCATGAAAACCCTGGGCTATGTCGCACAGGAAGGGGAGTCGGAGAAATACTCTCTGACTCTAAAATTATTTGAGCTGGGCGCTCGCGCGTTACAAAACGTCGATCTTATTCGCAGTGCAGATATCCAGATGCGTGAGATCTCCCGTTTGACCAAAGAAACCATTCATCTTGGCGCACTGGATGAAGACAGTATCGTTTACATCCACAAAATTGACTCTATGTACAATTTGCGCATGTATTCACGGATTGGCCGTCGTAATCCTCTGTACAGCACTGCGATTGGTAAAGTGCTGCTGGCCTGGCGCGATCGCGATGAAGTGAAGCAAATCCTTGAAGGCGTGGAATATAAACGCAGCACCGATCGGACCATCACCAGTACAGAGGCGTTATTACCCGTGTTAGATCAGGTCCGTGAGCAGGGATACGGCGAAGATAACGAAGAACAGGAAGAAGGACTGCGTTGCATCGCCGTTCCGGTGTTTGACCGCTTTGGTGTGGTGATTGCCGGCTTGAGTATTTCCTTCCCGACGCTGCGTTTTTCTGAAGAACGTTTGCAGGAGTATGTGGCTATGTTGCATACGGCAGCGCGCAAAATATCCGCACAAATGGGGTATCACGACTATCCATTCTGATTAAAATAAGAACCTGCCTGCATAAAATTCAGACAGGTTCTTCATTTAGCGTGGATTAAATAATGTTAATAGTGATATCGTTCGAGCAGAAGATGAAAGTACTTTATATCCATTAGTTTTGATATGGATATTTGTACCGTTATCTATCAATCATTATCGACGACGATATTGCTTTTACGTAGCAGCGGGCAATCTGTAATCCCCAAAAATCCACTTTTAGTATGCAGATATTGCACCGTGCTTGTGCTTCGGGCGGTGAGATATGTGCATTGCAGTCCTAACCCGGCAGCATTTTCCTTGCTTCCAATCAGAACGCCATATCCGCTGAGTAATAATCCTGTCCATACCAGTGCTATCAAGATAATTGTGCGAATGATGAATCGCATTACGACCTCTTCTCTTTTTGTTTGCTTAATCGTAGCGGCAATATGGACTGAAGCAAGCGTATCATTCCGAAAAAGCACGAATATCGACATGGTTAGACGTTGTTTAACTAACGCATGATAGTTTAAAGGCAGAAGAGAGGTTAAACGGAGATTGGAGTGAAAAAGTTTCGATGGGTCGTTCTGGTTGCCGCTGTGCTGGCTTTCTTGCTGTTATGGATGCAGGTATTCAACATAATGTGCGATCAGGATGTGCAATTTTTCAGCGGAATTTGCGCCATCAATCAGTTCATCCCATGGTGATATCATTTTTTCATCAGTAGATTTCCTTCCTGCGTAGCAGTGGTAAAATGGCGCCTCTAATTAGGGGTGGTTAAATGAACGAAGTTGTAAATTCAGGCGTGATGAACATTGCGTCTTTGGTCGTATCGGTAGTAGTTCTTATTATTGGGCTCATCTTGTGGTTTTTCATCAACCGTGCCAGTTCCCGGACTAACGAACAGATTGAACTGCTTGAGGCATTGCTGGATCAGCAGAAACGGCAGAATGTACTGTTACGCCGCTTGTGCGAAGCTAACGCACCTGAAAAAGCCGATGAAAAGGTGACTGAGAACCAAAAAACGGGTGAAGATGAAGATATTATTCGTCTGGTAGCAGAACGGTAATCCTTCCTGCAATTTGAGTAACCCTGTGTTGATGGGTTACTCATCTCATCATTCTTACATGCACTATAATGATGCAATTGATTAAAATTAATCCTTTATTGGATTTTGATTATTTTCTCTGTTATTAATTCATTTATTTTGACATCAGAAAAAGTTATTTTTTGTACTTGCTGATTGGGATGTTTGCATCGGAATATTGATTAATTACAGCATTGTTTATAAGCGAAACGTTTCTCTTCTCATTTTTTTATCATTCATCATTTTTTCTTATTTTACATTATTAACATGCTTTGAATATGGCATCGGCATTGCATCTGTGTATGTTGTTAACTGACTGTTTTATGAGATAAAGTTATATAACACTTTATCATTACATAGTATAAAAAGTGATATCACACACATTGTGTAATTAAATTGTATTTCTGAACTGGAAGATTAGAACTTATTGAACTATGTTAGAAACCACATCAGTTCAGGCATCTGTTTGTACTGGTATGCTTTAGTGTCTCGATATATCGACACGCATTCCGTTGCATAAATGTGCAAAAAAAGTGGAAGGCGCATCGAGATTTGTGCAGCTGATCGAGACATGTTTAAAAATGGCTTGCCATAATTAACGTTGTATGTGATAACAGCTTTGGGTTAAACGAGGTACAGTTCTGTTTATGTGTGGCATTTTCAGTAAAGAAGTCCTGAGTAAACACGTTGTCGTTGAATACCGCTTCTCTGCCGAACCTTATATTAGTGCCTCAAGCAGTAATGTGTCAGTTTTATCTCTGTAATGCCTGCGGGCGAAGAAAACAATCTAAGGAATTTTTCAAATGGCAAAGATTAAAGGTCAGGTTAAGTGGTTCAACGAGTCTAAAGGTTTTGGCTTCATTACTCCGGCTGATGGCAGCAAAGATGTGTTCGTACACTTCTCCGCTATCCAGGGTAATGGCTTCAAAACTCTGGCCGAAGGCCAGAACGTTGAGTTCGAAATTCAGGACGGCCAGAAAGGTCCGGCAGCTGTTAACGTAACCGCTATCTGATCGAATTCACTGATCTGAAGTGTCAACGCACTTCAATCTCGCTATAAAGCCTCGTCGAAAAGCGAGGCTTTTTACTTTGTTTAATGCTCGCTTACGACCTTCGAATATTTGCCCGCAGCGCGATTCGCGTTACACTTGCGGCATTTAGTATCCCGCCGGAGTTTTCATGTCGTTTTCCTGTCCACTTTGCCACCAGCCTCTATCTCTTGAAAAAAATAGCTATATCTGTCCGCAGCGGCATCAATTTGATATGGCGAAAGAGGGATATGTCAATCTGCTGCCCGTTCAATATAAACGATCCCGCGATCCGGGAGACAGCGCGGAAATGATGCAGGCGCGACGTGCGTTTTTAGATGCCGGTCATTACCAGCCGCTTCGTGATGCGATAGTCGCTCAATTGCGTGGATATCTTAATGAGCACGCAACAGCGGTACTGGATATTGGCTGTGGGGAAGGGTATTACACTCATGCTTTTGCCGGTGCCTTACCAGTAGTGACAACCTTTGGTCTTGATGTCTCTAAGGTCGCAATTAAAGCTGCGGCGAAACGCTATAAGCAGGTTACCTTTTGTGTCGCTTCCAGCCACCGTCTGCCTTTTGCCGATGCCAGTATGGATGCCATTATTCGCATCTACGCGCCATGCAAAGCAGAAGAGTTAGCGCGTGTCGTCAAACCGGGAGGCTGGGTAATTACCGTTACTCCAGGGCCACGACATTTAATGGAGTTGAAAGGGCTGATTTACGACGAAGTACTTCTGCATGCCCCCCATACTGAACAACTGGAAGGTTTTGCATTACAGCAGAGCGATGAACTGCGGTATCCGATGCATCTTCGCGGCGATGAAGCTGTTGCATTGTTGCAGATGACGCCGTTTGCCTGGCGTGCGAAGCCTGATGTCTGGCAAACGTTGGCGGCAAAAGAAGTATTCGACTGCCAGACGGATTTTAATATTCACCTCTGGCAGCGAACAAATTAACCGTGGTAGTGCGTCCAGAGGATCTGGACGCCGATGCCGATCAGTACCAACCCGCCGAGAATTTCCGCTTTTTTCCCAATAATTGAGCCGATAAAGCGACCAACCATCATCCCTAATGTCGACATAATCAAGGTTGCACAACCAATGGCTAATGCGGTCGCGATAATGTTGACCTGCAGGAAGGCAAGACCAACACCCACAGCCATGGCATCCAGGCTGGTGGCAATCGCGGTGGTTACCAGTAGCCAGAAACCGTGTCGACGGCGCGGTTCTTCATCTTCATCATCTGCGCCACGAAAACCCTCAATAATCATTCGCCCGCCGAGGAATATCAGCAGCACAAATGCAATCCAGTGGTTCCATTCGAGGACAAAGCGGCTGGCTAACATGCCCATTCCCCAGCCGATCAGCGGCGTCAGGGTTTCGACGGCACCAAAAATAAGGCCGGTTCGCAACGCTTCAGAAAATTTCGGTTTATGGAGGGTGGCACCTTTACCGATTGATGCAGCAAATGCATCCATCGACATACCAAACGCAAGAAGAACAGTAGCAGTGATATTCATGACAACGTCCTGACCGGGGTATCCATAAAACACATCTTCGCCCCCCGCAAACATGCACACATGAACGACAAGACGCGCTCATGCAGGCATAGCGATTGATGTGCATATGGTCTCGCCTGACTGAAAATGTTCAGTCCGTACGTGCCACGTTTTGCAACGAGTATGTTGACACGTACATTTCCGGAGTCTGGAAATCGGCTACTCCCCAAATGAGGGCGCAACCTTAACATATTTTGAGAATATAAAACAACTGTTGGAATATATTATTTCATCACTTCATTGATAACGATTTTCATTTAGATTTATATATAAATGAAACGTTAAAATAAATAACAAATGATCGAAGAAATAATATAGCCTAAGCTATGTCTGGTTATTAAAAATACACTTAACATAGCTTTGGCTAAAGATATAACCTATTGAGTTGAAACAAGAAGTTTATAAATCTTTTCCAGATCGTCGATATCTCGAACGCGGATTAACAACCGACGCTGTTCTAATTGCATAACCAGGACACCATCTTCCGATAAGTTCATCGCTTTGATTCGGCTATATTCAATCCAGACATTGGCGAAGAAAAAACCTTTCTGTTTAAAGATGATCTTCGGAACGCGGATCCAGAATATATAAAAGCCCATCAGAGCCAGTGCACTTAATAACCATGTCGTTATTAGCGCGCCATGATTCGTGACGTTGTTATAGATAAGAATGACAATCAATCCGACGAAGATAACGCTATCGATGCGACCACGCCGGAGCAAAGGAATTGCCAGCAGGGTGGGGCCGTTGCGGCGGGGCATGATGAACTGATCGTAGGTCGCGAAGGCCAGGAGTGCGGCGATGAAAAGAATCAGTACCAGGTCCGTGATTGTCATTAATCCTCCAGATAAAAAAACGGGGCCAAAAGGCCCCGGTAGTGTACAACAGTCTTACAGTCCCAGCAGGCCGCAAGCGTAACCAGCGATACCGATGACGAAGAAGCCAACGATGATCCACAGCGGGTTCACTTTTTTGCGCAGCAGCCACATACAAGCAAAGGTCAGCAACAGAGGTACCAGGCCCGGCATTAACTGGTCAAGAATGGTCTGTACAGTGGTAACGTGCTCTTTACCCGTCTGGTCAGTGATGCGTGAGACGACCAGCGGGATGTTGACATGTGTCCACTTGTTAACCAATGCCCCCATGACAAACAGGCCGAGAATAGACGCCCCTTCCGTCAGTTTTTGCAGGAAGCCGCCGCCCATATCTTTAACGATATCGATGCCCTTGGAGTAACCATATGCTACGCCGTAGTAACGCGTTGCCAGACGTACCAGGTTAAACAGGATAAAGAACAGCAACGGACCTAACAGGCTGCCGCTCATCGCGATACCGGCGCCCAGCGCTGCGAATACCGGACGTACCGTACCCCAGAAGATTGGGTCGCCTACACCTGCCAGCGGACCCATCAGACCTACTTTGATACCGTTGATTGCGCCATCGTCGATCTCTGCACCGTTAGCACGCTGTTCTTCCAGCGCCAGGGTTACGCCCAGAATTGGCGCCGCCACGAACGGTTGGGTGTTAAAGAATTCGAGGTGACGTTTAATCGCCTGTTTACGGGCATCGTTGTTTTCCGGGTAGAGGCGACGAATCGCCGGCACCATAGAGAAGCAGAAGCCCAGCGCCTGCATACGCTCGAAGTTCCATGAACCCTGGAAGAGGTTAGAACGCAGGAAGACGCCACGAATATCACTCTTAGTGAGTTTTTTCTCAGTGGTAGTTTGAGTTGTATCAACCATTTCGCTCACCTGTTAGTCCAGTTCGTTGTCGAGATCGTTGTTACCAGCAGCCTGAACTGGCGCACCGGCGACACGGTTATATTTCGGGCTCAGCTGAATGTAGAGCACCGCCATAACAGTACCGATGACACCCAGAGCAACCAGGTTAAAGTTGGTGAATGCTGCGGTTACGAAGCCGAGGTAGAAGAACGGCATCAGGTAGCCAGCACGCATCATGTTGATAACCATCGCATAACCAACTACCACGATCATGCCACCGGCAATGTTCAGACCATTGGTCACCACTTCCGGAATGGCGTTCAGCATGTTTTGAACTTCGCTGGTACCAACAGAAAGCGCAACGATAACGGCCGGAATAGCCACACGCATTGCTTGCAGGAACAGAGACGAAACGTGGATCCATGAAATCGCCGTCAAGTTGCCGTTTTCAGCTGCCTTATCCGCAGCGTGCTGGAAAGCAACGGTAATAGTACGAACGATAATGGTCAGAACCTGGCCTGCTGCTGCCAGAGGGATTGCCAGCGCGATACCGGCACCGATGCTCTGATGACCAGCAATAACCAGAATGGTAGAAATAATTGATGCCAGGGCGGCGTCAGGTGCAACAGCGGCACCGATGTTCATCCAGCCCAGCGCGATCATTTCCAGGGTACCACCGATAATAATACCGGTTTTCATATCCCCAAGAACGATACCCACCAGGGTACACGCGATTAGCGGACGGTGAAACTGAAATTCATCGAGGATTGATCCCATACCTGCGATACAGGCTACGATAAATACCAGCACAATTTGAAGAGCGGTAATCTCCATTGTACTTCTCCTGTTTACGTAAGACTTAAGTGTGAAAACTGAGTGATAATCAACACAATACGTTACTTATCGATTTTGCTGATCAGATCCATCATTTTCAGTTTCTGGTCGGTGGAAACCTTACGGACCTCCAGCTCGATGCCGCGTGCATTCAGTTTCTTGAACGCTTCGATATCTTTTTCATCAACCGAAACTGCGTTATTCACCTGAGTTTTGCCCTGACGGAATGCCATACCACCGACGTTGACTGAGGTGATTTTCACGCCGCCTTCAACGAGACGCTCAACATCTGTCGGGTTGGTAAATAACAGCATCACGCGTTCGCCCGCATATTTCGGGTTGTTGTAGACGCGAATCATTTTGGCGACATCAACTACATGCGCTGTTACGCCGGGAGGTGCAACCTGGGTGAGCAGTGTCTTACGAACGGTATCCGCAGCCACTTCGTCACTAACTACGATGATACGGGAGACATTAGTTTCTTTGGTCCAGCGGGTAGCAACCTGACCGTGAATCAAACGATCGTCGATACGCGCGAGGCCAATTACCATATAGTCGTTTGGTCCCATTGGTTTTGCCGGTGCAGGAGCCGCTTTCGGTGCCGCTGCGGCGGGGGCTGGCGCTGCTTTTTCAACGGGTTTCGCTTTCAGTGCTTTCACACCTTCGCGGCCTGTTTCTACCGCCAGTGCTACCAGCTCGTCAAAGCTTGGGTCATCATCACGAGCCATTAACGTTTCCACTAACATTGGAATGTTAACGCCTGCGATCACTTCATAATGCTCTTTGTCGACGACAATGCGGCTGGCAGCATTGAACGGACTGCCTCCCCATGTATCAACGAGAAACAGCACGCCTTTAGTGGTGTCGAGTTTTGCCAACTGAGCGTTGTACTTTTCGATTAGCGTTTCGGCATTTTCGCCAGGAACAAAATCGATCCAGCCAACGTTTTCCTGCTCGCCTAACAGCATCTCTGCCGTTTTAAGCAACTGCTCTGCAGCCCAACCATGTGTGCCTATAACAATAGCAATGGTCACTTGCTACCTCCTTATTATTGTTAACATCTCAACGTGCCAGATGTATTTTTGAATCGTCGTCCACAATCGAATCGATTCAGATAAGGGCTACAACCGGAAACCCCCTGTGCCTCGCGATTTATTTTAGATATCGAAAAAAATATTTTATGTGATGAAGATCCGTAAATTAACTTTGAATTGACAAAATTCCGAAAGAGTAAAAAAAGTTGTCACATTCATTTGCAAAGGAAGGTAAATCTTTGCCAAATCAGAGATCTCTCTGATATGTTTAACTCCCGTTTAACAACCAAGGAGTATAGGGCTGCAGCCCGCAGTATGGATCGTCACCGACGTCACTTCAGCATCAGGCCATATAGCGCCTGCCTTACTGGCATTTTTTGCCGCACCTTTTGTTTGTATTTTCTCGTTTCGCCTGCATTATTTCTGGCGCCGATTAGCTATTCCTTAAGCAGGAGCTTGTCATGGAATTCTTAATGGATCCCTCGATTTGGGCGGGGCTGCTCACGCTTGTCGTCCTTGAAATCGTGCTGGGTATCGATAACCTGGTTTTTATCGCCATCCTTGCCGATAAACTGCCGCCGAAACAACGTGATAAAGCGCGTTTGTTGGGGCTGTCACTGGCGTTGATTATGCGCCTGGGGCTGTTATCGCTTATTTCATGGATGGTCACGCTGACCAAACCGCTATTTACCGTAATGGATTTTTCTTTCTCCGGGCGCGATCTGATTATGCTGTTCGGGGGGATATTCTTGCTGTTCAAAGCGACAACCGAGTTGCATGAGCGGCTGGAAAACCGCGATCATGACTCTGGTCACGGTAAAGGTTATGCCAGTTTCTGGGTGGTCGTCACACAGATTGTCATCCTTGACGCTGTCTTCTCGCTGGATGCAGTGATTACTGCCGTAGGGATGGTCAACCATCTACCGGTAATGATGGCTGCGGTAGTGATTGCGATGGCAGTTATGTTGCTGGCATCGAAACCGCTGACGCGATTCGTTAACCAGCATCCAACAGTTGTAGTGCTCTGTTTGAGCTTCCTGTTGATGATTGGTCTGAGCCTCGTAGCTGAAGGTTTTGGTTTCCATATTCCAAAAGGCTACCTGTATGCAGCAATTGGTTTCTCGATCATCATCGAAGTGTTTAACCAGATTGCGCGCCGTAACTTTATTCGCCATCAGTCGACTTTACCGCTGCGTGCGCGTACCGCCGATGCCATTCTGCGTTTGATGGGGGGTAAACGTCAGGCAAATATTCAACACGATGCCGATAACCCGGTGCCAATTCCGGTTCCAGAAGGTGCCTTTGCCGAAGAAGAGCGTTACATGATTAACGGCGTACTGACTTTGGCGTCACGTTCTCTGCGCGGCATTATGACGCCACGCGGCGAGATCAGTTGGGTAGATGCTAACCTTGGCGTTGATGAAATCCGCCAGCAACTGCTCTCTTCACCGCACAGCCTGTTTCCGGTATGTCGTGGTGAACTGGATGAAATCATCGGTATCGTGCGTGCCAAAGAACTGCTGGTGGCGCTGGAAGTCGGTGTCGACGTGACGGCAATTGCTTCTGCTTCTCCGGCGATAATCGTTCCGGAAACCCTCGACCCGATCAACCTGCTGGGCGTGTTGCGTCGTGCTCGTGGTAGTTTTGTTATCGTCACCAACGAGTTTGGTGTGGTGCAAGGTCTGGTTACGCCGCTGGATGTACTGGAAGCTATTGCTGGTGAGTTCCCGGATGCAGATGAAACGCCGGAAATTGTTATCGATGGCGACGGTTGGCTGGTAAAAGGTGGTACAGACTTACATGCCTTACAGCAGGCGCTTGATGTTGAGCACCTTACCGATGATGATGATATTGCGACGGTTGCAGGTCTGGTAATTTCGGCAAATGGTCACATTCCTCGCGCAGGCGACGTGATCGATGTTGGACCGCTGCATATCACCATCGTAGAAGCCAATGATTATCGTGTTGATCTGGTTCGCATTGTTAAAGAGCAACCGGCGCACGATGAAGACGAGTAAGCGTTAACGTAACGGTATAATGGGTGTGATGCGCCCATTATGCCGGGTGGGCGGCGGTTGGCTGCCCGCCAGCCATTTCGGGAAATCACGCAGCGGCATGGGCTGCGCGTACAAATACCCTTGTAAAATATGCACGCCATGACGGCGCAAATACTTCGCTTGTTCTTGCGTTTCCACACCTTCTGCCACCAGTTCAATATTCAGTCTTTGCCCCAGCGCGATGATGATATCGGTCACCGTTGAGTTAACCGCGTCAGAACCGATAGCTGCGGTAAATGACTTATCAATTTTCAGCACGTCAGGACGTAACGTTTCCAGCCAGGAAAACGAACTGTTGCCGGTGCCAAAGTCATCAATCGCCAGCTTGACGTTTTTACGATGCAGTTCGCGGGCAATCCGATAATCAACATCCAGTAAGGCATCGCGCTCGGTAATTTCGAGGATTAGTGGCTGAATCGGGTTAGCACTAAACCAGTAACGATTGAGATCTTTTAACAATACGCCACGGCGAAAATGGCTGGGGGCGACGTTAATGCCGATGTGGAACTGGCTGCTCATTGGAAAAACGTGGAGTTGACGGATGGTTTCCATCATCACATAACGGGTAAGTGGCACTATCAGGTGATGTTCTTCCGCAATGGGGATAAAAACATCCGGCGAGATCCATCCCTGACGCGGATTATTCCAGCGCAGCAATATCTCTACACCAATACATTGCTGCGAGCGCGCGTTGAGTAGAGGCTGACAAAATAACTCAAATTCGCGCTGCGCCAGCCCGAGATTTATCTCGCGTGAAAAGCTCATTCTATGGGCCGTGGCCAACCATGCGATGTACCCCACCAGTAAACTCAACAGTACCGCTAGTGGAAACTGGCTGGGAAGATATTGCAACGCCAGCGCTGTCGCACCAGGTCCACTAACGCTGATGATAAAAGGAAAATTCTGCGATGAAACCTGGTAACGTTCATTGCCATTAAGCGGAGGTAAAGAATCAACCAGACCATCATCATAGAGTAAATGGCGATCGGCTACCGTCAGGCTGGCCGTTCTTATTTGCGGCAATTGCGGCTCCAGCAACATTGCCATCAACAGGTCGATGTTGATCATCTCCAGCACGCCATCTCGACCATTGCCCGGTAAAGGCGTCCACTGAATCAATACCGGGCTGTCTTTAATTAATACGCGGTCGGTAGTTAAGCGTAAAAGGGGCTGCGGCGCGAGTAAATCAGCCTGGATATCTTCAGCAGGAACATTGCGATAACCAAAAATGCTGGAACAATAAAGCGTGCCGTCTTGCACCAGGCCAATTGACCGTACAGTTTGCAGTTTTGCCGCCTGTTTTCGTAAGGGGAGATGGGCGACTGAGCAGGGGAGTCCAATCAGGGGAAGCAGTACGTTGTTACCCGCCTGAAGTGGAAGCAGGACTTTGTCTA
The DNA here is from genome assembly GCF_005845405.1 of Escherichia sp. E4930. NCBI lineage: Bacteria > Pseudomonadati > Pseudomonadota > Gammaproteobacteria > Enterobacterales > Enterobacteriaceae > Escherichia > Escherichia sp. E4930. Next base: position 24,776 of record NZ_VCDZ01000001.1, read on the forward strand.
ATTCCTCAACGGCGTGATTGGCAAAGAGCACTACCCGCTGCTGATTTAAGTTCCGCTGTGAAATAAATCGCACGCTCAGTGTTGCCACAAACGTAAAGAGTGCGCAAATCGTACAAACAATCATTCGATTACGGCGATAGGTTTTAATGATCCGTTGTGCTTTTTGCATGCGGGCCACCCGGTAAGCGTATGGCGACAAACGCCTGACGCAACAGTGGAAGTGTAGTGGGGAAAATTACAGCAGACGAGAAAGCGAGGGTAAATTCGCCCATCCGTTGCAGATGGGCGAGGATAAAGTATTAGTCACACTGGACTTTAATCGCCAGACCACCGCGTGAGGTTTCGCGATATTTAGCGTTCATATCCTTTCCTGTTTCGTACATCGTTTCGATGACTTTATCCAGTGAGACGCGTGGTGCACTAGTACGACGCAGAGCCATTCGCGCGGCGTTAATCGCCTTCACTGATGCAATAGCGTTACGTTCAATGCACGGAACCTGAACCTGACCCGCAACCGGGTCGCAAGTCAGACCAAGGTTGTGTTCCATGCCAATTTCCGCCGCCACGCAAACCTGTTCAGGGCTACCGCCCAACAGTTCTGCAAGACCCGCCGCAGCCATTGAACAGGCAACGCCCACTTCGCCCTGGCAACCGACTTCCGCACCGGAAATAGACGCGTTCATTTTGTACAGTGCGCCAATCGCTCCGGCCGCCATAAAGTAGCGGGTATAAATATCAGGGCTCACCGATTCAATAAAGTGGTCATAGTAAGCCAGTACCGCCGGAACAATGCCACAAGCACCGTTGGTTGGTGCAGTCACCACGCGGCCACCTGCGGCGTTCTCTTCGTTAACTGCCAGCGCAAACATGTTTACCCAGTCGATGACATTCATCGGATCGTTAGACAGTTTATCGCTGGAAACCAGCATACGGCGCAGGGCAGACGCACGGCGCGGAACACGCAGCGGACCAGGCAATACGCCTTCGGTGTTCATCCCACGATCGATACATGCCTGCATGGTTTGCCAGACATGAGCGAAATACTCGTCGATCTCTTTCTTGCTGTGCAACGCCAGTTCGTTCTGCATTGCCAGACCGGAAAGGGAATAACCGGTTTCATTACAGTACGCAAGCAGCTCGGTGGCGGATTTGAACGGATACGGCACACTGACTTCGTTGGCGGCATCGTGACCAAAATGTTCTTCATCGACGATAAAACCGCCGCCGATGGAATAATAAGTTTTGCTGTAAACAACGGTATCGCCGTTATAGGCGTGGATTTGCATCCCGTTTTCATGCAGCGGCAGGTTACCGTTATGAAAACGCATCCCGTTGTCGCGTGGGAAATCCACTTCATGCCGTCCCTGTGCCAGCAGCAGACGTTCGCGCTCTTCTACGTCGCGAATAAAACCGGGAATACTGTCGATATCCACGGTGGCAGGTTCGTTACCTGCAAGACCCATAATAATGGCGATATCGGTGTGGTGGCCTTTACCCGTCAGCGACAGTGAACCATAAACGTCCACGGCAACTCGGGTAACGCTATCCAGTAAGCCTTTTTCGACCAGATCATCGACGAACTGTTTACCCGCCTTCATAGGCCCTACAGTATGGGAAGATGAGGGACCAATCCCCACCTTAAACATGTCGAATAGACTAATCACGATAATACTCCTGACAAGGTGACTGGACTTCCAGTAACGAACTAATAACAGCGCATAGTGTAAGAGGGAACGCGGCGACAGGCTTAACTATTCACATGAATTAAACTAATCAAAAACCGCGATTTAACTAATATTGCGATGATTGTCTCAAGTAGTGTTTTGTAGATGTAAAGATAAGTATAGTCAGGGTTTCACACCAATTTGTAGCGCTAGTTCACGAATTATGCCTGCGGTCATTCCCCATACAAAATACTGTTCGTACCAGGAAAGCCATACCCGATGCGAATCGCCACGGCGGTAGATATCCAAAGGATGATAACGGCCCAAATGTAACGCCTGGGCGAGCGGCATTTCAAATACTGCGGAGACTTCATCTTCACTGGCGCGATACGGTAAATCAGGCGGGATAATGCCGACCACGGGAGTGACCTGGTAGCCCGTTACGCTATCGACAGGGGGTAACACGCCGATAACCTCAACGGCTGAAGGCGGTATGGCGACCTCTTCTTCGGCTTCACGCAGCGCAGCGGCGATAACTGACGCGTCCGTGTCATCGACCGCACCTCCAGGGAATGCGACTTGTCCAGCATGTTTGCGCAGATGAATGGAACGCTGAGTCAGCAGCAAGCCCGGTTGCGGTCGGCGGACAATGGGGATTAACACGGCAGCCTGACGATGATTTAAGGTTTCCCGGTTAATTTGCGGACGCAATAGTTGAAATCGCGATAAAAAATCATCAAGCGTCAGGCCACGGTATTCCACGTCTTACTTCTCCAGTTGCTTCAGGATACGATTAACTTTATCAAAAGTTTCCTGATATTCCGCTTCTTCCTGGCTATCAGCAACGATGCCGCCACCAGCGGAACAGTAAATCTGCCCGTTAACCGCCGTTAGCGTGCGGATGGTGATGCTGGTATCCATATTGCCGCAGAAGCTTAAATAGCCAATGCTGCCGCACCAGGCATTGCGTCGCTGCGGTTCCAGTTCATCAATAATCTCCATTGCCCGCACTTTCGGCGCGCCGGTGATTGAGCCTCCGGGAAAAGCCGCGCGCAGCAGATCGCTGGCATGCAACTGCTCTGGCAAGCGTGCCGTTATGGTGCTGACCAGATGATGCACGGCAGGGAAGGGCTCTACCACAAACAGTTCAGGCACTTTTACTGAGCCTGGTACGGCAACTCGGCCGATGTCATTGCGCATTAAATCGACAATCATCAGATTTTCGGCGCGATCTTTCGGTGAGTTCGCCAGTTTTTCAGCTTGTTTGTTATCTTCCTGAGGATCGGACAAGCGTGGGAGCGTGCCTTTAATCGGGCGGGTCTGGATCTCACCACCATCACAAAGAATAAACCGTTCTGGTGAAAGGCTTAAAATCACACCTTGTTCCAGACGCAGGAAGGCACTGAAAGGTGCGCGGTTTGCCTGATTAAGCTGAACGAACGCCTGCCATTCATCGCCAGAATAGGTCGCGTGAAAACGCTGGGCGAGATTCACCTGATAGCAATCGCCGCTGTGCAGATATTCCTGCACCTGGCGAAATTTCTCGCCATACTGCTCGCGGTTCATATTGGATTGCCAGGCGGATGTTAACTTGAAATCTTGCTGTGGTGCCATTTGCTGGCTGTCCAGCCACGCCAGACGCGCATTGACATCACGATGGCTGAGTAGCGAAATACGCTGACGCTGGTGGTCGACGATCAGCGCCCAGTCGTAGATACCAACCGCCATGTCAGGCAAGTCGACATCTCGTTGCGCAATTTCTGGCAGCGACTCAAACCGACGACCCAGATCGTAGCCAAACAGCCCAAGCGCGCCGCCCTGAAATGGCAAATTATTGCTATGCGACGGGTGAATGTTTGCACGGTCCAGTGCCTGTTGGAGCACTTTGAGCGGATCGTCAGTGGTCGTTGTGCGGATTTCTCCTTCACATACCCGGGTTTCATTATCGTGAGTGGTTAAAGTGCAAACGGGGTCAGCCACCACAATATCAAAGCGACTATGCGGATGGTCGGCGTAGCCGGAGTGCAACAACATCGCCCACGGCAGGTGGCTTAAGCGGGCAAAATAAAATTCAGCGGCGTCCTGACGCCAGGGTAAAGTAATCACAGCGGGAGATAACGTCTTCATCAGTCCTGACTCTACTGGCTATGTGCCGGGTAGCATGAAATAATTAGCGCCAACAATTTAGCAGGAGTTAACAATGTTTGCAGGTTTACCTTCACTCACCCATGAACAGCAGCAAAAAGCCGTTGAGCGTATTCAGGAACTGATGGCACAGGGGATGAGCAGCGGTCAGGCCATCGCGCTGGTGGCAGAAGAGCTGCGCGCCAACCATACCGGCGAGCAAATAGTGGCGCGTTTTGAGGATGAGGACGAGTAACACAAAATGATCCGTATCGATTTCGTCACGGATGACGTCCTGTATCTTGATACGGATAGCCTCATCGGTTGGGATTTTCCGGCATGAACTTACATCGTGTCATTTTTGACGGTATGTGCCTGGACGGCGCGCGTAATGACAATGGTCCGCCGCGTTGAAATAAAAATCACGGGGCCATATCTGTTGATTAATTTGGGCTGTGTTTATGATGACGAGAAAAAAGGACGCTTTTCTGAGGTCAATGAAAGCGTCCGGATTGATTTTTAAAGCTGGAGTTTTAACTCACACAAGGGCTTTAAGTTCTTCCTGCATATAAGACGAGAAGTATTCAGGGTTTTTAATCACCACGCGTTCGCCAGAATCCATCTTTTTGGCCCATCCCACCATTTTTTCCGTGAATCCAGGATTCCAGCCTTCCTGTTCAGCTCGCGCAGTAATATCGGCGGTACTCGCGGGGACTCCCAGGTCATGCAAATATTTAAATATTCCTTTCGCCGTACTTTCATTCATCGAGCTTGGTGTTGATGCTGATACATCCATGGCACTAATGAAATCCAGGGCTTTATCTATTGCAGCAGGCATATTCTTGTCCTTAAATTAACCACGTTTTTGATAAGGCTATATATGACCTTAAATTGCATCTAATATCAAAGGGATTATAACGATATATCAGTAGTTAACCTGTTGACATTCAGGTGTTTTAAAGGTAGCAGGTCATGGCGGGTTTTCTAGTGATACGGCAAAAAATTAACGGTGAATCGCCGCGCTCCAGCCAGATTGTTAAGGGCAGAAAAGTCAGAGTAAACGGCTCGGGGAGTTAACAGAATGGTTTAGTTTGGGTGATTAATATCATTTTTGTATAGAAGCAGTTGAAATCATAAAAATAAGTTACCTGACGGATTTCATTATTTATCTAAAGTATCCTCTTAAACACTGGCCGATTTGTTTATAACCGACCAGTATTTTCGAACAATTATCGTCTGATTTTTACTTTGATAGAATTCTTTTTCTGGAATTAAACCGCAGCGATAATCTTAATTTCAACCTTGTACTGCGGATTCATCAGCCCCGCCTGCACCGTGCAGCGCACCGGCGCGTGACCCGCTACAACCCAGGCATCCCATGCTTTATTCATTGCCGCAAAGTCGTTTTTATCGGCAAGGAAAATGGTGGCATCCAGAATGCTCGATTTATTGCTGCCCTGTTTTTCCAGCACGGCGTCAATTTGCGCCAGCGTGTTGGCGGTTTGTTCAAAAGCATCGGCATCGAGGTTTTCTGGTACGCCAGTGTAGTAGAGCGTGTTGTTGTGGATCACCACATCAGACCAGCGGGCTTCAGCGTCGATACGAACGATAGTCATCATTATGTCCTCATTAACTTTCCATTTTTGTGCTGCAAAGACTGCCACAATGTGAGGTTGCCGTCACCACTTCAACTAGCGAAAACCAGCCTGGCCTGACATAATCCCTGTTCAAATCAACAGGGGGTAGTGTGACGGACGATTTTGCACCAGACGGTCAACTGGCGAAAGCGATACCAGGCTTTAAGCCGCGAGAACCACAGCGACAGATGGCGGTAGCCGTCACCCAGGCGATAGAAAAAGGCCAGCCGCTGGTGGTGGAAGCGGGAACCGGTACGGGCAAAACCTACGCTTACCTGGCTCCTGCGCTGCGGGCGAAAAAGAAAGTCATCATCTCGACCGGCTCAAAAGCGTTGCAGGATCAGCTCTACAGCCGCGATTTGCCAACGGTCTCAAAGGCATTGAAATACACGGGCAATGTGGCGTTGCTGAAAGGGCGCTCAAACTACCTCTGCCTCGAACGACTTGAACAGCAGGCGCTGGCGGGCGGAGATTTGCCAGTACAAACCTTAAGCGATGTGATCCTCCTGCGCTCCTGGTCTAATCAAACAGTCGATGGCGATATCAGCACCTGCGTTAGCGTGGCGGAAGATTCACAGGCGTGGCCGCTAGTCACCAGCACCAACGACAACTGTCTTGGCAGCGACTGCCCAATGTATAAAGATTGCTTTGTGGTTAAAGCGCGTAAAAAAGCGATGGATGCTGATGTGGTTGTGGTGAACCATCATCTGTTTCTGGCGGATATGGTGGTTAAAGAAAGTGGATTTGGCGAACTGATCCCGGAAGCAGACGTGATGATCTTCGACGAAGCCCACCAGCTGCCGGACATTGCCAGCCAGTACTTTGGGCAGTCGCTCTCCAGCCGACAACTGCTCGATCTGGCAAAAGACATCACCATCGCCTATCGCACCGAATTAAAAGACACTCAACAGTTACAAAAATGCGCCGACCGTCTTGCCCAGAGCGCGCAGGATTTTCGTCTGCAACTCGGCGAGCCAGGTTATCGCGGTAATCTGCGCGAACTGTTAGCCAACCCACAAATTCAGCGGGCGTTTTTACTGCTCGATGACACCCTTGAACTCTGTTACGACGTGGCGAAATTGTCGCTGGGGCGTTCCGCCTTGCTGGATGCGGCATTTGAACGCGCCACGTTATATCGTACACGTCTGAAGCGGCTAAAAGAGATCAACCAACCAGGCTACAGCTACTGGTACGAATGCACTTCGCGCCATTTCACTCTCGCGTTGACGCCGCTCAGCGTGGCGGATAAATTCAAAGAATTAATGGAACAAAAGCCCGGAAGCTGGATCTTTACCTCGGCAACGTTGTCGGTGAATGACGATCTGCATCATTTCACCTCGCGGCTTGGCATCGAACAGGCCGAGTCGTTGCTGTTGCCAAGCCCCTTTGATTACAGCCGCCAGGCGTTACTCTGTGTGCCGCGCAATCTGCCGCAAACCAACCAGCCAGGTTCTGCTCGCCAGTTAGCGGCAATGCTGCGACCGATCATCGAAGCTAACAACGGTCGTTGCTTTATGCTTTGTACCTCGCACGCCATGATGCGCGATCTGGCTGAGCAGTTCCGCGCTACCATGACGCTTCCCGTATTGTTGCAGGGGGAAACCAGCAAAGGGCAACTGTTGCAGCAATTTGTCAGTGCCGGTAACGCGCTTCTTGTGGCGACCAGCAGTTTCTGGGAAGGGGTGGACGTGCGTGGCGATACATTGTCATTGGTGATTATCGACAAGTTGCCGTTTACCTCGCCGGATGACCCGCTGTTAAAAGCGCGCATGGAAGATTGCCGTTTGCGCGGTGGCGACCCGTTCGATGAAGTGCAACTACCAGATGCCGTCATTACTCTCAAACAGGGAGTAGGGCGACTGATTCGCGACGCCGACGATCGCGGCGTGCTGGTGATTTGCGACAATCGGCTGGTGATGCGCCCTTATGGCGCCACTTTTCTTGCCAGCCTGCCGCCCGCGCCGCGTACCCGTGATATTGCCCGTGCGGTTCGTTTCCTTGCGATACCATCCTCCAGGTAATTTGTGATGGAGTATGGTATGATGCGCGCCTTTTTATTGATCTAAGCACGAAGACCCATGCGAATTCTGGCTATCGATACCGCGACAGAGGCCTGCTCTGTCGCCCTGTGGAACGACGGTACTGTCAACGCTCATTTTGAGCTTTGCCCTCGTGAACATACTCAACGAATCTTACCGATGGTGCAGGATATCCTGACCACCAGCGGAACTTCCCTGACTGATATTAACGCTCTGGCTTACGGGCGCGGCCCCGGTAGCTTTACTGGCGTGCGCATTGGTATTGGCATCGCGCAAGGACTGGCACTTGGTGCGGAGCTCCCGATGATTGGCGTCTCCACGCTAATGACAATGGCGCAAGGAGCATGGCGCAAAACTGGCGCAACCCGCGTGTTGGCAGCCATTGACGCGCGAATGGGCGAAGTTTACTGGGCCGAATATCAGCGTGATGAAAACGGTGTCTGGCACGGTGAAGAAACCGAAGCCGTACTCAAACCAGAACTCGTTCATGAACGGATGCAACAGCTTTCCGGTGAATGGGCGACCGTGGGTACAGGCTGGCAAGCCTGGCCGGATCTCGGTAAAGAAAGCGGGCTGGTTTTGCGCGATGGCGAAGTGTTACTGCCCGCTGCAGAAGATATGCTGCCGATTGCCTGTCAGATGTTTGCCGAGGGTAAAACGGTGGCGGTGGAACATGCCGAGCCGGTTTATTTGCGTAACAACGTCGCATGGAAGAAACTTCCGGGCAAAGAATGAATCTTAAGAGTATGCCCTGAGAAAAAAGGAGTCGCATCATGGCGGTTCAAAACAATATTATCAAAGGCATACTGGCAGGTACGTTTGCGCTAATACTGAGCGGTTGTGTCACTGTGCCGGACGCCATTAAAGGCAGTAGCCCAACACCGCAACAAGATTTAGTTCGGGTGATGAGTGCGCCGCAGCTGTACGTTGGTCAGGAAGCTCGATTTGGCGGTAAAGTGGTTGCGGTGCAAAACCAGCAAGGGAAAACCCGCCTGGAAATTGCCACTGTACCACTCGATAGCGGAGCAAGACCGACGCTGGGAGAACCGTCGCGTGGGCGCATTTATGCCGATGTGAATGGTTTTCTTGATCCGGTCGATTTCCGAGGCCAGCTGGTGACAGTTGTCGGGCCGATCACCGGTACGGTTGACGGAAAAATTGGCAACACGCCATATAAATTTATGGTAATGCAGGCAACGGGTTACAAACGTTGGCATTTAACCCAGCAGGTGATTATGCCGCCACAGCCGATTGATCCCTGGTTTTATGGTGGGCGAGGCTGGCCCTATGGCTACGGCGGATGGGGCTGGTATAATCCAGGTCCCGCGAGAGTACAAACAGTTGTAACTGAATAATTGCTTGTTTTTAAAGAAAAAGAAACAGCGGCTGGTCCGCTGTTTCTGCATTCTTACAGTAAAGATAAAAATAAATAGTGACGCGCTTCGCAACCTTTTCGTTGGGTAATTATCAAGCTGGTAAGATGAGTTAATATTATGTTAACAATATGTTTATCACTTGGGGTTGCGATGACGACGAACACGCATTTTAGAGGTGAAGAATTGAAGAAGGTTTGGCTTAACCGTTATCCCGCGGACGTTCCGACGGAGATCAACCCTGACCGTTATCAATCTCTGGTAGATATGTTTGAGCAGTCGGTCACGCGCTACGCCGACCAGCCCGCGTTTATGAATATGGGGGAGGTCATGACCTTCCGCAAGCTGGAAGAGCGCAGTCGCGCGTTTGCCGCTTATTTGCAACAAGGGCTGGGTCTTAAAAAGGGCGATCGCGTTGCGCTGATGATGCCTAACTTATTGCAATATCCAGTGGCGCTGTTCGGCATTTTGCGCGCCGGGATGATTGTCGTAAACGTCAACCCGTTGTATACCCCACGCGAGCTTGAGCATCAGCTCAATGACAGCGGCGCATCGGCGATTGTCATTGTGTCTAACTTTGCCCACACTCTGGAAAAAGTGGTTGATAAAACCGCCGTTCAGCACGTTATCCTGACCCGTATGGGCGATCAGCTTTCCACAGCGAAAGGCACACTGGTTAACTTCGTTGTTAAATACATCAAGCGTCTGGTGCCGAAATACCATCTGCCAGATGCCATTTCATTTCGTAGCGCCCTGCATAACGGCTACCGGATGCAGTACGTCAAACCTGAACTGGTGGCGGAAGATTTAGCTTTCCTGCAATACACCGGCGGCACCACAGGTGTGGCGAAAGGCGCGATGCTGACTCACCGCAATATGCTGGCGAACCTGGAACAGGTCAACGCCACCTATGGGCCGTTGCTGCATCCAGGTAAAGAACTGGTAGTAACGGCACTGCCGCTCTATCACATTTTTGCGTTGACCATTAACTGTCTGCTGTTTATCGAACTCGGCGGGCAGAACCTGCTTATTACTAACCCACGTGATATTCCGGGGCTGGTGAAAGAGCTGGCGAAATATCCGTTTACCGCTATCACCGGCGTAAACACCTTGTTCAATGCGTTGCTGAACAATAAAGAGTTCCAGCAACTGGATTTCTCCAGTCTGCACCTTTCCGCAGGCGGTGGGATGCCTGTTCAACAAGTGGTGGCAGAACGCTGGGTGAAACTGACCGGACAGTATCTGCTGGAAGGTTATGGCCTGACCGAGTGCGCGCCGCTGGTCAGCGTTAACCCGTATGATATTGATTATCATAGCGGTAGCATCGGTTTGCCGGTGCCATCGACGGAAGCCAAGCTGGTGGATGACGACGACAACGAAGTACCACCAGGCCAGCCAGGTGAACTTTGTGTCAAAGGACCGCAGGTGATGCTGGGGTACTGGCAGCGTCCGGATGCTACCGATGAGATCATCAAAAATGGCTGGTTACACACTGGCGACATCGCGGTGATGGATGAAGAAGGATTCCTGCGTATTGTCGATCGCAAAAAAGACATGATTCTGGTTTCCGGTTTTAACGTTTATCCCAACGAGATTGAAGATGTCGTCATGCAGCATCCTGGCGTACAGGAAGTCGCGGCGGTTGGCGTACCTTCCGGCTCCAGTGGTGAAGCGGTGAAAATCTTCGTAGTGAAAAAAGATCCATCGCTTACCGAAGAGTCACTGGTGACCTTTTGCCGCCGTCAGCTCACAGGCTACAAAGTACCGAAGCTGGTGGAGTTTCGTGATGAGTTACCGAAATCTAACGTCGGAAAAATTTTGCGACGAGAATTACGTGACGAAGCGCGCGGCAAAGTGGACAATAAAGCCTGAGCGTTAAGTCAGTCGTCAGACGCCGGTTAATCCGGCGTTTTTTTTGACGCCCACTAAAGAGAATACAATTTGAATTACCAAATGATTACCACGGACGATGCGCTGGCTTCTTTGTGTGAAGCCGTCCGTGCCTTTCCGGCGATAGCCCTGGATACTGAATTTGTTCGTACGCGCACTTATTACCCGCAGCTGGGGTTGATTCAACTTTTCGATGGCGAGCATCTGGCGCTAATCGATCCACTCGGGATCACCGACTGGTCACCGCTGAAAGCGATCCTGCGCGATCCGTCCATCACTAAATTTCTCCATGCGGGCAGTGAAGATCTGGAAGTGTTCCTCAACACGTTTGGTGAATTGCCACATCCCCTGATTGACACGCAAATCCTCGCCGCTTTCTGCGGACGCCCGATGTCGTGGGGATTTGCCTCTATGGTGGAAGAGTACACCGGCGTTACGCTCGACAAGAGCGAATCGCGCACCGACTGGTTGGCAAGACCGCTAACCGAACGTCAATGCGAATACGCGGCAGCGGACGTCTGGTATTTGTTACCGATCACCGCAAAGCTAATGGTAGAAACGGAAGCCTCTGGCTGGTTACCTGCGGCGCTGGATGAGTGCCGCCTGATGCAAATGCGTCGTCAGGAAGTCGTTGCGCCGGAAGATGCATGGCGTGATATCACCAATGCCTGGCAATTACGTACACGCCAACTGGCCTGTCTGCAACTGTTAGCCGACTGGCGACTGCGCAAGGCGCGGGAGCGCGATCTGGCGGTGAACTTTGTCGTGCGTGAAGAGCATTTGTGGTCGGTTGCGCGTTATATGCCGGGGAGTCTGGGCGAGCTGGACAGTTTGGGTTTATCCGGTAGCGAAATCCGCTTCCACGGAAAAACGCTGCTTGCGCTGGTGGAGAAAGCGCAGGCATTACCGGAAGAGGCGTTACCGCAGCCAATGTCAAACCTGATGGACATGCCCGGTTATCGCAAGGCATTTAAAGCGATTAAGTCGCTGATCACTGACGTGAGCGAAACGCACAAGATCAGCGCCGAGTTGCTGGCATCGCGTCGGCAAATCAACCAACTGCTGAACTGGCACTGGAAACTGAAACCGCAGAACAATTTGCCGGAGCTGATTTCCGGCTGGCGCGGTGAGCTGATGGCAGAAGCATTGCACAATTTATTGCAGGAATATCCGCAGTAAAACCTTCCTGAGCCGGACAGGGGCGTCCGGCTTCAGACAAACTACAAATCTAACACCAGGCGTTTACCCTTCGCACGTGAACAACAGATCAACATACTTTGTTGGCTGGCGCGTTCTTCATCGCTAAAATACTGATCCCGATGGTCAGCTTCACCTTCCAGAATCGCCGTTTCGCAGGTCCCGCATACCCCTTCACGACATAAACATTCCACTTTTGCCGCTTTATTATTTTCAATAACCTGCAAAATGGTCATCTCTTCCGGCACCACAAACTCTTTACCGGAACGGGCGAGCACCAGTGTAAACGCATCGCCGGTTTTGTCTTCAATAGCAAACTGCTCAAAGTGCAGCGTATCGGCGGCGATGTCCAGACGTGCAGCTTCACTTCTTACCGCTTCATTTAGCGCCTCGGGGCCACAGGTATAAACGTGTGTGCCAGGTTCGATATCCGCCAATAATCGCGCTAATTCAAGTCGCGTTCCGGTCGATGAGTGATGCAAATGGATTTTCTCAGCCTGCGGATGTTGGACTAGCTCATCACGAAATGCGCAGCTTTCTGGATTTCGCGAGCAGTAATGTAGCTGCCAGTCGACGTCGCTGTGTTGCAACTCTGCCATGTGCGACAGGAAAGGGGTGATACCAATACCGCCCGCGATAAACAGATGCTTTCTGGCCGAGGGAATTAGCGCAAACAGATTATTAGGCGTCGAAATGGTCAACCGATCGCCTGCTTTCACCTGCTGATGCAAAAAGCGCGAACCACCGCGCGAGTTTTCTTCCAGTCGAACGGCAATCTGATAATGAGTTGTATCGAGCGGCGAACTCAGCAGTGAATACGCATTGCTGTACTGGTTATCACCATCGCTCATCTGCACAATGACGTGACTTCCTCCGGTGAACGCAGGTAATGGTTTGCCATCGGTTGCCACCAGCGTGAAGCGTTTCACCTCTTCGGTAAGCAGTTCCACCTGACTCACCTGTACTTCAAACATTTGATAGTCTGACATTGCTGTACTCCATCAAAAATCAGCCCGGCGGCGGAAAATACCGCCGCCGATGTCATTAGTCCTTAAACACCTGCGCCAGCAGATTATGGAAGTGGGCGATACCGTGTTCGGAAATCCCGCTATCGCTACTGTCGGCCATGATGCGCCCCTGACCACGATAGCCACGCGATTTCAGCCCTTTCTGTACGCTTTCAACCAGACGTAAATCCTCCGGACGGAATACATCGCGATACCACTCAATCAGCGATTTTTGCTCGTCGGTTAACTCTTCATTGGTGAAGTAAATATCGTAGTTTTGCAGGGTAGTTTCAGAATCCACCGGGAATTCATAAATGACCGTCATCATCCCTTTGATCGGCGTGACGTTCAGCATCGTGCACGGCCACAGCCAGAAACCGTGGAATGCCGCATCCGTACCTTCTTCAAATTTAAACGACTGTTCGGATGGTTTTGCGAAACCGTATTGCAGCGTCCAGTTACCGTGCATGGTGTGCCAGTAACGATCAACCTGTACGGAGTCGGAGAAACCTGGGTGCGCCGGACCACAGTGATAGCACTCGAGATAGTTATCGACAATGTTCTTCCAGTTGGCAGGCGTGCGGGTGGTAAAGCGGGCCGCCAGTTTCAGGTCGTGGACTTCCGGGCAGGCTTCCAGCACTTTCGCTCCCAGACCGGGTAACTGATCTTCTACGCTGGTGGCGTTGGGGTCCATGTTGATGAAGACGAATCCGGTATACTCTTCCAGACGCACCGGGACCAGTTGTGCTTTGTCGCTATCGAAATTGGCGACGTTTTCACAGTTACGCGCATGGGCCAGGTTGCCATCGAGTTTGAATGCCCATGCGTGATATGGGCAGGTAATCACATTTTTTGCTTTTCCTTCACCGCTCAACAACTGATGACCACGGTGCGGACACACGTTATAGAACGCGCGCAAAACCTTATCACGACCGCGTACCAGCACGATGCTTTCGCCAATGATCTCACGCGTCACGTAATCATTAGCATTCGCCAGTTCGCTGCTGTGGGCGACGCAAATCCAGCTTTTAGCGAAGACGTTCTCTTTTTCGTGTTCAAAGGCGTTCTGATCGGTATAAAAACGGGCAGGAATGGTCCACGCCTCTTGCGGGTTAGCGCAAAAATTTTCGGGTAGTACAAAGTCAGGGCTCAGATTGCTCATAGGGATACCTTTATCGTTAGGATGATGGCGCTCAGTTGTCGCCTTTGAATACGGTTCCCGCAGGGAGCACTGGCGTTTTTTCCGGGGCTTCAACCGGTGTCTGCGGGAGATAATGTTCAACTTGATGAGCCGGAATGTCGGCGTAATCCTGTTTCAGCCAGCGAAGAAATCCGCCGACTTTCACCAGTAAAATGACAAGGAAGGGAAGGGCTGTGAGCACGACGGTGGTTTTCATCGTTTCCAGCGACGCGCCGGTGAACAGAATTGAAAGCGGGATCAGTGTGATCACCACGCACCAGAAAAGACGCAGCCCACGGTCAGGATCGTCACCTTCCTGGAGATTTCGCGTACTGGTCGCCGCCATGGTGTAGGCCACCGCATCCATATGCGAGGCAAGGAAAATAATCATCACGCCCAGGTATGCGGCGAGGAATAATTTACCTGCAGGCAACGACATCAGAACTTGTTGAACGGCAGTTTCACCGCCCAGTGTTTCCAGCACCTGTGGGACGTTGATTACGCCATTGATAAACTGGTGAATGGCATAGCTTTCCATTACGCCGAAGAAGAACCAGCAACCGACGGTGCTGCCGAGGATCAGTCCCCAGATAACTTCTTTAATCTTACGGCCGCGCGAAACGCGGGTGACAAACATTGCTACGCCGGGCGTGTATGAGATCCACCACAGCCAGTAGAAAACGGTCCAGTTGCGGGTAAATGAACCATCGCCAAGCGGATCGGTAAATAAGCTCATTTGCAGGAAGTTTTGCGTGGTCAGGCCGATGGCATTGATGATGCTGTTGGTAATAAATTCGGTTGGGCCGACAATCAGAACCAGCAATGGCAGCAGGAAGGCGCCCCAGCCGACCATTTTGCTCAGACGCTGCAAACCGTTGTTGATACCAATCCACGAGCTAAGGCAAAAAATGCCGCCGGAAAGCAGGATCACAAATGCCTGCACGGTGAAGTTATCCGGTAAACCGGTCAGCGCGGAAAGACCACGAGTAAAAGTTGCGGCGGTGACGACCAGGGAAATAGTCAGTGCGCCGACAGTGGCGATCAGGAACATCAAATCGACCAGTTTTCCCCACGGACCTTGCGGGCGAACGCCGGTAATGGCGGCAATAATGCCGGAAAGACTCAGCCCCTTATTTTTCCGCACATGGAAGTGGTAAGCCATGATTAATGAGGCCAGCGTATAGGTTGCCCACGCGCTGATTCCCCAATGGAAGAAGGAGTAGGGAACGCTAAATTCGAGTGCCTGTTGTGAACGCGGCGCGATATTTAAACCAGGCGTTTGATAATAATAGGCCCACTCAGCAACCCCCCAATAAAGCGTAGAAGAACCTAAACCGGCACAAATAAACATAAACAGCCAGGAGAGCGTGCTGTATTCCGGTTTTCCTTCGCCAAGACGAATATTGCCGTATTTACTGGTGGCTAAATAAATCACCAGTCCCATTGCCAGCAAAACCAATACCTGTACGGCGGAACCTAACGTACGCGTGACAAAAGTGAATATTGCGTTGGCCGCGTCGGCCGATTGTTGTGGGAAAAGGCTTAATGCAGCTGCGATGAAAAGAATGGCCACCAGACTGATGCTTATCAGCGGCACATCTTTTTTCTTAACATTGCTCATCATGAGTCATCTCCTGGGCATAAAAGCCCGTCTCTGGCTTTTGCCAGTTGTAATTATGTGCAGGGTAATGAATTGCATGTTGTGTTTAACAAATTGATTATTTGCATGTTACATAAATTAAACAATTAAGAATACGGAAAGCCATAAAACACGAAACGGAAACAATAAAAGGTGAAATGACGCAGGTTATTTACTGAAGAGAATGAATAAAAAAACCGCGTCAGTGACGCGGTTCAAATAAACTGGTTTGACCTTAACGCAAAATAATTTTGCAAATCGCGTCGGCAACCTGTGGTGTGGTGGCATTGCCTTTCATATCGGGTGTTTTCGGCCCGTGAGCAATCACTTCTTCAATCGCTGCCAGAATAGCGTTATGCGCTTGCTGGAAACGCTCATCGCCATTGCCGAGGAAATCGAGCATCATTGCACCGGCCCAAATCGTGGCGATAGGGTTAGCAATATTTTTCCCGTAGATATCCGGCGCGGAACCGTGGACAGGCTCGAAGAGCGACGGAAAAGTACGTTCCGGATTCAGGTTGGCGGATGGGGCAATGCCGATAGTGCCGGTGCAGGCCGGGCCAAGATCGGAAAGGATATCGCCAAACAAATTGGATGCCACCACCACGTCAAAACGTTCTGGTTGCATCACAAAGCGCGCGCAGAGAATATCAATATGCTGCTTGTCCCAGCGGATCGCCGGGTAATTTTCTGCCATTGCTTCCACGCGTTCGTCCCAGTACGGCATGCTGATGGCTAAACCGTTAGATTTGGTGGCGGAAGTCAGAGTTTTACGTGGGCGGCTTTGTGCAAGTTCAAAGGCATAACGCAAAATACGGTCGACGCCACGGCGGGTAAATACCGATTCCTGGATGACAACCTCATGCTCCGTTCCTTCGTTTAGCCGTCCACCCAGAGACGAGTATTCGCCTTCTGTGTTCTCGCGCACTACGTAAAAATCGATATCGCCAGGCTGTTTCCCCGCCAGTGGGCAAGGTACGCCAGGAAAGAGGCGGACCGGACGCAGGTTAACGTATTGGTCAAATTCACGGCGAAATTTCAGCAGCGATCCCCATAACGAAATATGGTCCGGAACGGTATCCGGCCAGCCGACAGCACCAAAGTAGATAGCGTCGAAACAGCTGAGTTGTTCATGCCAGTCGTCCGGCATCATTTTGCCGTGATGGCTGTAATATTCGCAACTTGCCCACTCCATCTGCTCAAAGCTTAAGGCAAAGCCCCAGCGTTCAGCGGCAGCCTGTAACACACGAATCCCTTCAGGAAGGACTTCTTTGCCGATTCCATCCCCGGGTATTGCAGCGATCCGAAACGTTTTCATCATTGGGTTCTCACTTCCTGACCATCAAAATTGACAATACCCTCATCCTATAATTGACTGAAAAGGAATTAATCCCCGCAACTGGTGAAACATAAAACACGAATCATGAATAATTTACCGCTGCTGAACGATTTGCGCGTCTTTATGCTGGTGGCTCGCCGGGCTGGTTTTGCTGCTGTAGCAGAAGAAATGGGTGTTTCTCCGGCTTTCGTTAGCAAGCGTATCGCCTTACTGGAACAAACGCTGAACGTGGTGTTATTACACCGCACCACTCGTCGCGTGACGATCACCGAAGAAGGTGAGCGGATTTATGAGTGGGCGCAGCGCATATTGCAGGATGTCGGGCAGATGATGGATGAACTCTCCGACGTGCGCCTCGTGCCACAAGGGATGTTGCGTGTTATCAGTAGTTTTGGGTTTGGACGGCGAGTTGTTGCTCCGGCATTATCGGCGCTGGCAAAGGCTTATCCGCAACTGGAATTACGCTTTGACGTGGAAGACAGACTGGTCGACCTGGTTAATGAAGGCGTCGATCTCGATATTCGTATTGGTGATGACATTGCACCTAACTTAATCGCCCGCAAACTGGCGACCAATTACCGTATCCTCTGCGCGTCGCCGGAATTTATTGCGCAACATGGTGCGCCGAAACATTTCACGGACCTTTCAGCGTTACCCTGTCTGGTTATAAAAGAGCGCGATCATCCATTTGGCGTCTGGCAATTGCGCAATAAAGAAGGAAACCACGCCATTAAAGTCACCGGCCCGCTGTCGTCTAATCATGGTGAAATAGTGCATCAATGGTGTCTCGATGGTCAGGGTATTGCGCTGCGCTCCTGGTGGGATGTCAGCGAAAATATTGCCAGTGGCCATTTGGTGCAGGTACTACCGGAGTATTATCAGCCCGCGAATGTCTGGGCGGTGTATGTATCCAGGCTGGCAACATCAGCGAAGGTGCGGATAACGGTAGAGTTTTTGCGCCAGTATTTTGCCGAGCACTACCCGAATTTTTCACTGGACCACGCCTGATTAATGATTCAGTCATCGGGTTATTATCAGGTTAAAACCTGATTTTCTCCTTTCTAAGCCACTAAAGATTGGTTAGCATATTCACCTTTAATCGCGCATTTCCCAAAGAAAATTAAAGAGGTTAACGTGTTCGCTGAATATGGGGTTCTGAATTACTGGACCTATCTGGTTGGGGCCATTTTTATCGTGCTGGTGCCTGGGCCGAATACTTTGTTTGTGCTTAAAAATAGCGTCAGCAGTGGAGTGAAAGGTGGTTATCTTGCAGCCTGCGGCGTATTTATTGGTGATGCGGTATTAATGTTTCTGGCGTGGGCAGGTGTGGCAACGTTGATTAAGACCACACCGATATTATTCAACATCGTACGTTATCTTGGCGCGTTTTATTTGCTCTATCTTGGGGGTAAAATTCTTTACGCCACCCTGAAGGGCAACAATAGCGAGGCCAAATCGGATGAACCGCAATATGGCGCTATTTTCAAGCGCGCCTTAATATTGAGCCTGACCAACCCGAAAGCTATTTTATTCTACGTGTCATTTTTCGTGCAATTTATCGACGTTAATGCGCCACATACGGGTATTTCGTTCTTTATTCTGGCGATGACACTTGAGATAGTCAGCTTCTGTTATTTGAGCTTTCTGATTATTTCCGGCGCCTTTGTCACGCAGTACATTCGCACTAAAAAGAAACTGGCAAAACTAGGCAACTCTCTGATTGGTTTGATGTTTGTCGGTTTTGCCGCTCGACTGGCGACGCTGCAATCTTAATACTTTCCGCCCGCGATACCGCGGGCTTCCCTCCTGAACGCCACCGCGACTGGACGTTGACACGGTGCTAAAAAGTAACCAATAAATGGTATTTAAAATGCAAATTATCAGGCGTACCCTGAAACGGCTGGAGTAAACGGTTTTCAGCGCATTTACCGAAGGAGGGAGAAGGATGCTACAAATCCCACAGAATTACATTCATACACGCTCAACACCTTTCTGGAATAAACAAACCGCACCTGCCGGAATATTCGAACGTCATCTTGATAAAGGAACTCGTCCCGGGGTTTACCCTCGATTGTCAGTTATGCATGGGGCGGTCAAATATCTCGGCTATGCTGATGAACACAGCACAGAACCTGATCAGGTGATCCTTATCGAAGCAGGGCAATTTGCGGTGTTCCCGCCGGAAAAATGGCACAACATTGAAGCCATGACTGACGATACTTATTTCAACATCGACTTCTTCGTTGCTCCTGAAGTCCTGATGGAAGGCGCAAAACAACGGAAAGTCATTCATACCGGGAGATGAATTATGGGCAAAGCAACGTATACCGTAACCGTCACCAATAACAGTAATGGTGTCTCTGTTGATTATGAAACAGAGACACCGATGACATTGCTGGTGCCAGAAGTTGCGGCGGAAGTGTTAAAAGATCTTGTTAACACGGTGCGCTCTTATGACACAGAAAACGAACATGATGTTTGTGGCTGGTAATTTTACCTGATAGAAAATTGCGCCATTTTATGCGTCATCGCAAAAAAATATGCGTGATGCTCATCACAATTTTTACTTCTTTGATGTTGTGCTATGCTTTTTATTAGCGACCAACTCGCTAATACAAAACAGATAAGGAAGGATAAAATGGGCATTCTGTCATGGATTATTTTTGGGCTTATTGCTGGTATTCTGGCTAAGTGGATTATGCCAGGTAAAGATGGTGGTGGATTCTTCATGACTATCCTGTTGGGGATTGTCGGCGCCGTGGTCGGCGGATGGATCAGTACACGGTTTGGTTTTGGTAAAGTCGATGGCTTCAACTTTGGCAGCTTCGTGGTTGCGGTGATCGGTGCGCTTGTCGTGCTGTTTATCTACAGAAAAGTCAAAAGCTAACGCTGAAATAAAACAAAGGCTGCTTTTTCGCAGCCTTTGCTATTTTTACAGGTGCAGTGTTACCACCACCCTAGCTCGGTACCGAGGACGACAATAATCGCAACACCCATCATAATAATCGTTGTTTTTTTCATCTTTATGCTCCCGGGGCAGCATAGCCGCCAATAAAAAACCACGCTAAAAATACGACTGCCGTAATAAAGATTACGACAGGGAAAATAATACCGATTCGCATGTTATCACCAATCAAAAGGATGTGAATACGCCTCAGGAATCCAGAGCTGAATGCGCGACAAAAGGCTTTTTCTCTTTGTGTTTTTTCTCCTGGTACATTGCAATATCGGCGGCATGCAGGGCGCTGTCGGCATCGGTTGTTTCAGGATCCACTTCAATAATGCCAAGGCTGGCGCCAGGATAAAACAAGTCAACATCACCTAAGTGATATTCACCGCGTATTTGCTGCTGAATACGCTCACGCAATGACGGGATATCGGCATTTTCATCGGCCAGCGAAGCGACCAAAAATTCATCACCGCCGAGACGACCAATAATCTCGCTATTCTGATGTAGTGTGTTAAGGCGCTGGCCAACCTGAATGAGAAACAGATCGCCGCTATTATGACCAAAACGGTCATTGATTAATTTGAAGTTATCCAGATCGATAAAGGCAATAATTGCTTTA
Source organism: Escherichia sp. E4930 (assembly GCF_005845405.1). Lineage (NCBI taxonomy): Bacteria > Pseudomonadati > Pseudomonadota > Gammaproteobacteria > Enterobacterales > Enterobacteriaceae > Escherichia > Escherichia sp. E4930. The sequence continues at coordinate 45,434 of NZ_VCDZ01000001.1, forward strand.
CGCTTCAGATGCCGCGCGAGAGAAAACAGTGTCGTCAGATTATCAAAAATTGCCCTTCGATTCGGCAGTCCCGTCAAAGAGTCAGTATAAGATTGCGCAATCAACGCCGCATTAGCTTCACGCAATTGCTCAACCAGCGCCTCTTTTTGGATGTATTGTGTAATAAGCCCGGCGAATAACTGCAAAACTTGCTCCGCGCGTTCGCTCCACGGGCGTTTCTCGCTGCTGGCGGCGCAAAGCGTGCCGTAGAATGAGCCATCCGGTAAGTGAATCGGCGTGCTCAGAAATGTCGTGATCCCAAGATTGCGTGCCGCAATGCAGTCGCCCCAACGGTCAGGGACTTCATCGCTGAAAAAACAGTTCTCATCAATTGCGCGTTTGCACAATGAGTGATCCCAGGAAACGGTAAAATTCTCCGGGATGTGCATTTTCTGGCTATTACGGGCATACAAAATGTGTTGCAGGCGCGCGTCAATATCCACTTTTGTCAGATACGTCGACTCCATGTCGGTAACCATTTCTAGCATCTCCAGAAGTTGCCGGACCAGACTTTCCAGAGACTGTTCCGAGGCGAGTGACTGCGAGACGCGGGCAATGATCTGATCTGACACGAAAGAACTCCAGGAGGTGGTAGGTAAATGCTGAATATTTAATCTTTACAGGCATGATAAAACATCATCAACAAAGATGAAACCAGACGTAATATATTTTGAATGAATGTAAAAGAAATAGTGCTGCAAAACATAACGATACCGCGATACTCTAAAGTGTAGATAAACGAGTGAGATCACTATATGAAAATTATCCGTTTTGCTTTGCCTTGCCTGTTAGTCCTGGCGGGGTGTTCAAACGCTTCTCAACCCGATGCGCCTAAACCGCCACATGTTGGAATGGCTAATCCTGCATCGGTCTACTGCCAGCAAAAGGGAGGTACGCTTATTCCGGTACAAACAGCGCAAGGGGTCAGCAACAATTGCAAATTACCGGGCGGCGAAACGATTGATGAATGGGCATTATGGCGCAGGGATCATCCGGCTGATAGAAAATAACAACCGGATGCCGGGCTGGAATCACAAACTGCGTAGCCAATCGGCCAGCACCAGTGCATGGTTTTGCGTGGTATTTTTTGCCGAATAGAGTAGGGTTAGTGTCTGCTGGCGGGCAATATCCGCCAGTCGTTTCCCTTCTTGCTCATGCTGCGCCAGTTCTGCAAGATATTGTTCGCGAAAGGTTTCAAAATCGATCACTTCGCCGTGAAAGGCTTTGCGTAGTTCTGTTGAAGGCGTGATGGTTTTGTCCCATTCATCAAGTGCTAAATCTGTTTTCTTGATACCACGCGGCCAGAGACGATCGACCAGTACGCGATAACCATCGCCTTGTTCAGCCGGATCATAGACGCGTTTACACTGAATATTCATCGTGTTTGTTCTCCCTTTCACGCAACATTGCCACGCCACTATAGCACTTTGTTTTTATGCTTATGGCGGCTGCGGCAACAATTACTGCTTACCAATAATCAGCGAAACCAGGCCAGCAGCAATAAGCGGGCCGACGGGCACACCGCGAAAAAGCGCTACGCCCAAAACCGTACCCATCAGCAATCCGGCTACCAGTTGTGGTTGACTACCCATCAACGTGACGCCGCGTCCGCCAAGCCAGGAAACAATGACGCCTACGGCAATCGCGACTAATGATTTCCAGTTCAGAAACGAGTGAACAAGTGTTGACGGGGGCAGCGTCCCGCTGGCGATTGGGGCCATAACACCGATGGTGAGAATAATTATCCCGATGCTCAACCCTTGTTTTTCAATCCAGGGGAAAAAGGTGCTCAACGGTGTGACGCGGACAATGATCAACACCAGAATTGAAACGGCGACAGTGGTGTTGTGGCTGATGAAGCCCAGCGCAGCTAATCCGAGGAGGATTAACAAAGTGACATCAAACATCGTGGTTTCCTTGCCAAAAAATAATTACCCCCTGTACTTTACGCTTGCTGAGGGCAGGAATCAGACATTAATTACCCTTTTTGCATAAAAAATAGGGAGAATTGTCATCAAACTGCCATTTACGTACGCTAACAATAACGTGAAAACAGTTATCTCCAGGGGTAAAACCATGAACGATCAAATGTTCATTGAGACACTGATTATCACGTCATCGTTTTTTGCCATTGCGGTTGTGCTGGTGCTGTCAGTTTTGCTACTTGAACGGACCAGCTAGTTATACAGTACGGCGAAAATGGACCAGTTCTGGTTGCGCAATACGTAAATAATCTGCGGTGTTAAGAATAACTGATTTATCCAGCATGCCCGCATTGAAGGCAATTTCATCGAATCGCTCGAAGAGTAGTGGGTCGGCGATCAGTTTGAGTTTGGGGTGGAAGCTGAAAGGTGGGATAGCGCCAAAAACGCAGCCCGTGAGTTCATCGACCTCTGCCGGGCTGGCAAGCGAGGCGCGTAACCCGCCAATGTGACTGGCGAGTTGGCTCAGATCGGCCTGTTGATCGGCAGGAAGTATCGCTAATACATGTTGATTAACGCCATTACCTTTGACTTTACATACCAGCGCCTTGGCGCCCTGGCCCAAAGCGGTGCCGCGAATTTCTGACACCGCTTCACATTTGCCCACTGCTTCGTGGGTGACGATGCGGAAGTTAGCGCCTTCTTGTGATAATAAAGCGATTAAGCGCTGATGCGTCACGCTTCCTTTAGCCACTTCAGTCATTTCACGCTCCTGGATTTATAACTAAACAACCACAGAAGATTATCATGAACTGCTGTTTTTGTTCTGTTTATTGACATACAGACGTTCATCGGAAGCTTTATAAGCATCATGTATCGTATCGGTTTCTTTCATCGCGTAAATACCGGAAGAGAAGCCGATCTCTTTCTGCGGCGCGATGTGTTGCAGGCGTTTTTCAATACGTTCAGGCAATTGCGCAGCAATTTGTGGCGTCGAATCGACCAGGATGATGCAAAATTCATCACCGCCAAGACGGATAGCGTAATCACTTTTACGAATCGACTGTTTAATCGCCTGTGCTAATAAAGTAATCGCTAAATCACCTTCCTGATGACCCAGTGTGTCGTTAATTTGTTTTAACTTGTCCATGTCAATAGCAATGAACATAACTGCAGAACCTGCCTGAACCAGGCGTTGCAAGCGTTGCTGCAACTCAGGAGTCAATATTTTGCGGTTATACAATCCGGTCATCGCATCGCTAATATTTTCGCGAGTCACATTTTGGTACAAGCGGAAGTGCATGCGTACCATATTCAGTAATATCAATGCCGTCAGCAGCCAGAAGACAACGCTTTTCCATGAAGAAGTAATAAAGTAAAGAATATCAATGGATAATGTGACGCGAATTCCGCCAGGTAAGTCATGGACATAACTGACATACTGAAACAGATTGTCTTCACTCTGGTTGATAATAATGTCTCGGCCCGAATCTACATCGGTAAGCGTAACATTGAGAAAACGCCAGAGGAGAGGGCGGTCATGAGTGTAAAAGATATTCCGCAGATTGTTTTTATTGATATCCAGCAGCACAATCCCTTTAAGTTCACCCGCGAGATAAACCGGCGTCAGCAAGCTCATCACATTCTGTTTGGTACGCTGATCCTGGTAAATGCTCGATAACACGGTGCGACCGGTAAACACCTTTTCAATATCTTTACGGTTAATGCCAATGCTTCCTGATTGCAAAAACGACCAGTTATTCATGGCGAAGTATTCAACATTGACCGGCTCATAAAAATAGACATAGCGGTCATTGAGATCGAGATAATAGTGAAATTTCTCTTCGGCCATCCCAAGACCGGAACCATATTCATCTTGATGGCGATTGCCTTCCACCGCTTGATCAAATGCGGGTAATAGCGCCGCTGCTTCCACAATTGTGTCACAGTCATCGGATGCGCTCTGTAATGTCCCGCGCAAGCCAGAATAAGTATGGGCCGTCAGATTTAATCCATGAGTATTATTGGCCGTTTCAAAAGCCTCGCAGATAGCACGTCGCTGTTCTGGCGACACCTCTGACTGCTCAGCAGCAAGTGCGCGCATGACATGTGCGGCAATACTCTGATTTTGATACTTATCATAGAGAAAGGAGGAATCCGCTTTCTGGACGATATAGCGCAAGTAGGCGCTCATCGCTCTGTCGCTGGCGACAAGTTCAAAAATAAGGAAGGAAGATGTCAGCACAATGACACTTGCGGCGATAAAATGCCGGAGCATTCTATGGTGCAATTTCATGATAAATGGCACTCCTTCGGTTAGTGAAATGAGAAAACCAGTTAAAGTTCGATTGCGGCCTGGCACAGGGGCGCTAATTATACTCATCTCTGTGCCGTTGGGGAGAAGAAATTTAGTGGTATCAGGAATTAATTGTATGCAAAAGCCACGCAAAATGCATGGCTGTGAATATTTTTGCACTCAAAGACGATGAATAATCACTTTGTTGCCCCTCTCGCTTTTCGCCTCACGTAAGGCTTTATCTGCTTCTGTCATGACAAGCGAAATATTACGCGTATCGCCAGTGGAAAAAACACTGCCAATACTGATGGTCATTGGTTCAGGAACATTATACCTGTTACTAAAGCCGGTCAGGAGTTCGACATTTTTACGTATGCGTTCAGCAATGATTTTTGCCTGGGCTGCATTGAGTTCGGTAAATAGCAGCCCAAATACTTCCCCCTCAAGACGGGCTAAAATGTCATCGGGGCGGATACTTTGCTGGATAATATCGACAATTGAAACCAGCACTTTATCGCCCACATGATGTCCCCATAGGTCATTGATGCGTTTGAACTGGTTAATATCTACCAGCATGATACAAAAATCCTTCACAACAGGTTGCGTTAATAATGACTCTACGCTGTTGAAAAAGTAACGGCGATTATAAATATTGGTCAACACATCATGAACCGCCAGTTTGCTGGAGAGTTGCAGCTCCTGAAAAATGTTATAAATCAGAAAAGCTACAACGAACAGTTTGCTGGAAACTTCAATGCCACGACTGATGTACCAGATGGTGTAATTATATTCATCCAGAGTCAGCAGAAGTAAGTTACAGCAGAGCGATGCCAGACATAATAACGCTATTGACGGCCAAAGTTCGCTTGCTAGTCGTGTGCGCATGATAATAAAGAACAGCAAACATGCCCAAAGACAAACCAAAATTTTTGTGTAGTTAATTCCCCAGCTCGCAGAATTGTTATCCGGACAGTAATCTACGACGTATAAGGAATAGTCAGGATTATAACTGCTCAGGTTGTGTGCCAGTAAGGGAAACAACATGAAAGGTATCAGCGCCAACAACAGGATGCAGGTTTTTTTCTTGTTGTTCGTTAGAATACTGTTTCGGTCATAACAGAAGAGAGCTATCGCTGTTAAGCAAATGAAACTTAGCTGGCGAAACAGATATAATATGGAAACATCATTTGATTTAGCCTGAATAAGCGTACTGTCACTGATAGGTTTATGAATAATGACAATGGTTTCAGTTAAATAGAAAATACCACTTAAAAATGCAAGGCTTAAAATGAGTGTTGGAAAAATTTCACGGTTAGTGAAATATTTCATTAGCATGAATAGAAAAATGACGGCGTTAAGGAAAAACAAAGCCACAACAACCATCAGGTAATTCATCTGCGGGATGAGTTTTACATTGGTGTTTTCGTTATATAAGGTGGTGATGCAAAATAAAATCAATGTCAGTAGCAAACTGAAAATAAAAAAGCTTTGTGCTTTTAGCTTTTGTGTACACATAGAAATCATAAAAAGGAGAGCAGTGTGAGTGCTGATTTTATTGATGGTCGAGATATGTGGTTTTGATCATGATCAATTTTCGGTATTGCTAAAAAATAATTAAAGAATAACCCCGGGAAAATACGTGTTAATCAAATCATTTTTCCGAATGATTGTTTTCTGGAACTAAATTGTGTAAAGGTCGCGCTGTTATATTTAAAGCAATTGTAAGCTAACGTATATAATAAATTAAATAATTTACAGTAAGCTAAAAATCAGCCAGGTAATAATGACCTGGCTGATGGTACTAGTCTTTAGCAGTTGCGTTTTGCTTATGAAACAGTTCACGGAATACCGGATAAATATCATCCTGATCGCGGATATGCTGCATCGCAAAGTTTTCGAAAGTAGATTGCAGATGCTCATATTCTCGCCACAATGTCTGATGAGCGCGACGGGTAATTTCGATATAGCTGTAATAACGAACAACTGGCAGTAATTTCTTCGCCAGAATCTCATGGCACAGCGGAGAATCATCAGCCCAGTTATCGCCGTCCGATGCTTGTGCAGCATAGATATTCCACTGCGCCGGGTTATAACGCTCTTTTACCACATCATCCATCAGTTTCAGCGCGCTGGAAACAATGGTGCCGCCCGTTTCCTGTGAGTAGAAAAACTCATGCTCATCAACTTCTTTTGCCTGGGTATGATGGCGAATGTAAACGACTTCCACGTTCTTGTATGTTCTGCTCAGGAACAGATACAGAAGTATATAAAAACGTTTGGCCATATCTTTGGTGGATTGATCCATCGAGCCAGAAACGTCCATCAGGCAGAACATTACTGCCTGGCTGGAGGGATCGGGCCGTTTCTCGTAATTTTTGTAGCGTAAATCGAAAGTGTCGATGAAAGGAACACGTTCAATTTTAGCTCGCAGTTCGGCAATTTCTTTGCGCAAGCGTTCCTCTTCCAGCAGTTGCGCAGGTTCAGTATTGCTGATTATCGCTAAATCTTCTTCCAGCGCGTGCAGTTCCCGCCGCTTGCCCGCGGTCATCGCGGTACGTCGCGCCAGTGAATTTTGCAATGAACGCACCACACTAATGTTGGCCGGAACGCCATTTGCGGTATAACCCGCGCGATGTGTTTTAAATTCGGTCAACTGGCGTTGCTGGTTTTGTTTCAGATTTGGTAAGGCCAAATCTTCAAACAGCAGATCGAGATACTCATCTTTCGAAATCTGAAAGACGAATTCATCCTGACCTTCACCGTCCTGGCTGGCCTGGCCCTGACCGCTACCAGAACCACCGCCGCCGCCTTGAGGCCGCTCAATACGGTCGTTCTGTACGAAATGGTCGTTGCCCGGATGAACGCGATGGCGCAAGCCGCCACGCCCCTGATGAAACATTGGTTCGCTGATATCTTCCGTTGGAATGGAAACGGACTCGCCGCTGTCGACATCGGTCACCGAACGCTTATTAATGGCCTCGGAGATCGACTGTTTAATTTGCGCTTTATAACGGCGTAAAAAACGCTGGCGATTCACCATGCTTTTATTTTTGCCGTTCAGACGCCGGTCAATAAACCAGGTCATATGCCCCCCGTACTGCATTTGCCAACTGTATGCTACGCCTGTGTTGCCGCCTGTCTGGCCCACGGTTCGCTGTCGTTTTAGGCCCGGCGCATGCGCACCGGGCCGTTGTTGTTAAGACGATTTACGTACGCGCAAATACCATTCGCACAGTAAACGTACCTGTTTACGGGTGTAGCCTTTTTCCATCATACGGTCGACAAAATCGTCGTGTTTCTTCTGCTCGTCGGTTGAGGTTTTGGCGTTAAACGAAATGACCGGCAACAACTCTTCGGTATTGGAGAACATTTTCTTCTCAATGACCGTGCGCAGTTTTTCGTAACTGGTCCAGTTCGGATTGCGTCCGCTGTTATTCGCTCTGGCACGCAGTACAAAGTTGACGATCTCGTTACGGAAATCTTTCGGATTGCTAATCCCCGCCGGTTTTTCTATTTTCTCCAGCTCGGCGTTCAGCGACTCGCGATCAAACAATTGACCAGTATCCGGGTCGCGATACTCCTGATCCTGAATCCAGAAATCCGCATAAGTGACATAACGGTCGAAAATGTTCTGCCCATATTCAGAATAGGATTCAAGGTAGGCCGTCTGGATCTCTTTGCCGATAAACTCGGCATATTTCGGGATCAGATAACCTTTCAGGAACTCCAGATAGCGTTCGGCCTGCTCTTGCGGGAACTGCTCGCGTTCAATCTGCTGTTCAAGAACGTAGAACAGATGAACCGGGTTAGCCGCAACTTCCACGTGATCGAAGTTGAACACGCGGGAGAGGATCTTAAACGCGAAACGCGTAGACAGACCGTTCATCCCTTCATCGACGCCCGCGTAATCACGATATTCCTGATATGACTTGGCTTTCGGGTCGGTATCTTTCAGGCTTTCGCCATCATAAACGCGCATCTTCGAATAAATGCTGGAGTTTTCTGGCTCTTTCAGGCGCGAAAGAATAGAAAAACGTGACAATGTTTCCAGCGTGCCTGGCGCGCATGGCGCGTGAGTCAATTCACTATGATTAAGTAATTTCTCGTAGATTTTGATCTCTTCGGAAATACGCAAGCAATACGGCACCTTCACGATATAGACACGGTCGAGGAAGGCTTCGTTGTTTTTATTATTACGGAAAGTCACCCATTCAGATTCGTTCGAGTGGGCGAGAATAATCCCGTTGAACGGCAGGGCGGAGATACCTTCCGTCCCGTTGTAGTTACCTTCCTGAGTGGCGGTTAACAGGGGATGCAGCACTTTAATCGGTGCTTTGAACATCTCAACAAATTCCATGATCCCCTGGTTGGCGCGGCACAGCGCCCCGGAATAGCCGTAGGCATCCGGATCGTTCTGGGCGTGGTGTTCGAGTTTACGAATATCCACTTTCCCCACCAGCGCGGAAATATCCTGGTTGTTCTCATCGCCCGGTTCCGTTTTGGCAATGGCAATCTGTTGCAAAATAGATGGCCACACTTTGACCACGCGAAATTTAGTGATGTCGCCACCAAATTCATGCAGGCGTTTTGCCGCCCACGGCGACATAATGGTGCCAAGGTAGCGGCGTGGAATGCCGTACTCTTTTTCAAGGATCTGCGCATCTTCCTGTGGATTGAACAGGCAGAACGGATGATCGTTAACCGGGCTTCGCTCACCGTTGGCGCTCAATACATAAATAGGCACGCGTTGCATTAATGATTTCAGTCGTTCAGCAAGTGACGACTTACCCCCACCCACAGGCCCCAGCAGATACAGGATTTGTTTCTTCTCTTCCAGCCCCTGAGCCGCGTGTTTCAGATAAGAGACAATCTGTTCAATCGCGTCTTCCATGCCGTAAAACTCTTCAAATGCCGGATAACGTGCGATGACCCGGTTAGAAAAGAGTCGAGAAAGTCTGGGCTCCTGGGCTGTATCGACCATGACAGGCTCACCAATAGCCATCAATAGCCGCTCTGCCGCGTTGGCATAAGCACTGCGATCTTGCCGACAAATGGTAAGAAACTCCTGCAGTGTGAACTCTTCGTCCTTGGCAGCTTCATATCGCTGGCGATAGTGATCGAATATATTCATGGTATGCCGTCCTTTCGTTTTTTAGCACAGGTTAAGAGCCGTTCATATGAATAGTAGAGGCTCCCGGAAGAGGTAAACTGAACGACGTCTCTTGCTAAAACACAGCAACTCTCATGCCATCCTGCCGACCATGAGAACAACGTGCCCGGTGATACACCTTCAAAATTAAGCGTAGATGGCAATTGAGAAACTTGCCTGCACGGCTTTCTGAATTTCAATGGCATATCAACAACTCATCCATAAAAATTGCATAACTAATGTAAAGAATAATGCCGCCATTAATGCAGAATTCATTCAGCTGTAAGCACTGCGTCATCTGCGTCAGGAAAATTAAACAGTTACCTTTGGAAATGAAAACGTAAAAAGTTTGGGTTTCGTTGTATTGACGGGTAAACTTTGTCGCCCGCTAAACATTTGTTTAAGGAATGATTAATTGTGACCAAACTCAAACTTCTGGCACTTGGAGTGCTTATCGCAACGTCTGCAGGCGTAGCACACGCTGAAGGTAATTTTTCCCTGGGCGCAGGCGTAGGTGTCGTTGAACACCCTTATAAAGATTACGATACCGATGTTTACCCAGTACCGGTAATCAACTACGAAGGCGATAACTTCTGGTTCCGTGGCTTAGGTGGTGGTTACTACCTGTGGAATGATGCAACGGATAAACTCTCAATTACCGCTTACTGGTCGCCGCTCTACTTCAAAGCCAAAGACAGTGGCGATCACCAAATGCGTCACCTGGATGACCGTAAGAGCACCATGATGGCAGGTCTGTCTTACGCTCACTTTACCCAGTATGGTTACCTGCGTACCACCCTGGCTGGCGATACCCTGGATAACAGCAACGGCATTGTCTGGGATATGGCCTGGTTGTATCGTTACACCAATGGCGGCCTGACTGTGACCCCGGGTATCGGTGTGCAGTGGAACAGCGAAAACCAGAACGAATACTATTATGGCGTATCGCGTAAAGAGTCCGCTCGCAGCGGTCTGCGTGGCTATAACCCGAATGACAGCTGGAGCCCGTATCTGGAGCTGAGTGCCAGCTACAACTTCCTCGGCGACTGGAACGTTTATGGCTCCGCGCGCTATACCCGCCTGTCTGACGAAGTTACTGACAGCCCGATGGTGGATAAATCCTGGACTGGCCTGATTTCTACCGGGATCACCTACAAATTCTGATAATGCATCTTTCCAGGGCATTTTGTGCATAAAAACAGGGCGTAATGCCCTGTTTTGCATTACGGTGGTGCAAAACTGGGAGGAAGCGATGCAACAGAAAACGATTCAATTTAGTGGCGATGTCTCACTGCCAGCCATAGGGCAGGGAACATGGTATATGGGCGAAGAGGTCAGCCAGCGTAAAATCGAAGTTGATGCACTGCGTGCGGGCATTGATCTTGGTTTAACTCTCATTGATACCGCCGAAATGTATGCCGATGGCGGTGCCGAAAAGGTGGTTGGTGAAGCATTATCCGGCCTGCGTGATAAGGTTTTCCTCGTCTCCAAAGTCTATCCGTGGAATGCCGGCGGGCAAAAAGCCATTAACGCTTGCGAAGCCAGTTTACGTCGTCTCAATACCGATTATCTCGATCTCTACTTATTGCACTGGTCTGGCAGCTTCGCTTTTGAAGAGACTGTTGCGGCAATGGAAAAACTGATCGCCCAGGGCAAAATTCGTCGCTGGGGCGTTTCTAATCTTGATTATGCCGACATGCAGGAACTCTGGCAGGTGCCAGGGGGAAATCAGTGCGCTACCAATCAGGTGCTTTATCATCTCGGTTCGCGCGGTATTGAATATGATCTGCTACCCTGGTGTCAGCAACAACATATGCCAGTGATGGCATACAGTCCGTTGGCGCAGGCCGGGCGCTTACGTAATGGCTTGCTAAAAAACGCAGTGGTCAACGAAATAGCTCATGCTCACAATGCCACTGCCGCGCAAGTTTTGCTGGCGTGGGTGATCAGCCATCAGGGCGTGATGGCGATTCCGAAAGCGGCAACTGTCGCACATGTCCAACAAAATGCGGCAGTGTTGGAATTGACGCTTTCAGGGGAAGAACTGGCGATGCTGGAAAAAGCGTACCCGGCACCAAAAGGAAAAACTGCACTGGATATGGTGTGATTTGCTGCAAGGCCGGATGCATGCATCCGGCACAGCGACTAACGCAAATTAACGTTTGGCAACGCGAATGGATTGCGCCAGATGTGAAGGTTTCTCTTTGGTGACTTTTTGAGTTTCTGAGGCGTAAGCTGTTTCTACACAAACAAAGGTCTTGTAGCCATCATCCGGCATATCGCCCATGCTGACTGAAAGCGCCGGTCCTGGGTTCCAGCCAACGACGTTCAGATGATGCTGGTGGCCTACGGTGACAATACGATTCAACGCCTCGTCATTAATCACACTGCAATCCTGCGCATTCAGATACACGCGATCGGTACGGTCAGGGAAGGTCTGAATACCGTCGGTCAGTACATCTTCTTTCGCGTCATTTACTTTATCAATGAAGCGATCGCCCAGTCCGCTGACGCTTACCTTAGCAATATCACCCACGTTAAAGTAGGTATGTAGGGCAGAGGTGGTTTCAAATTCGCCATGTGATTCAAGATCGATTTCACAGGTTTTACCCACGCGGAAATGCGCTAACAGCGTAAAGTCGTGCGGCCAGAATTTTTTCGTCTCTTCGCTTTGTGTCAATTCGAAAGTCAGCGCCACGCCATCGGCATCTTCACGATGTGATTTCAGCGTCCACGGCAGGTTACGGGCAAAACCGTGCGCAGGCAGACCTTGTTGTGCAGCCGGACCAAACCACGGCCAGCAAACCGGTACGCCACCGCGAATGGCGACACCATTTTTAAACGGGGTATTGTTGCTCAACCACAGAACTTCTTCCTCACCCGCAGGTTTCCACGAGAGAAGATGAGCGCCCTGTAATGCAAAAGAGGCTTTTACCTGGGGATGATCGACCACAATAAGGTCCAGTTCATCCAGTTTACGACGGGAGAGGACAGGGGTAATTTGTTCGATGACCGGAAGGGCAAAAATTTTCTTAATCATGACGCAGTCCTTTAACTTCATTTCATCAGGTAAAAAAAAGAGCGACCGAAGTCGCTCTTTATAGATCACAGTATCATCTCAACTTATTTGGAGATGTGAGCGATCAGGTCCAGAACTTTGTTGGAGTAACCGGTTTCGTTGTCGTACCAGGATACCAGTTTCACGAAGTTGTCGTTCAGAGCGATACCAGCTTTAGCATCGAACACGGAAGTGCAAACTTCGCCGTTGAAATCGGTAGATACTACGTCATCTTCGGTGTAGCCCAGAACGCCTTTCATTTCGCCTTCAGCAGCAGCTTTAACGGCAGCTTTGATCTGCTCGTAAGTTGCAGCTTTTTCCAGACGAACGGTCAGGTCAACTACGGATACGTTCGGAGTCGGAACGCGGAACGCCATACCAGTCAGTTTGCCATTCAGTTCTGGCAGTACTTTACCTACAGCTTTAGCAGCACCGGTAGAGGACGGGATGATGTTCTGAGAAGCGCCACGGCCGCCGCGCCAGTCTTTGTGAGACGGGCCGTCAACGGTTTTCTGAGTAGCGGTGGTAGCGTGAACGGTGGTCATCAGACCTTCGATGATACCGAAGTTATCGTTGATAACTTTAGCCAGCGGAGCCAGGCAGTTGGTGGTGCAGGAAGCGTTGGAAACGATGTCCTGGCCAGCATATTTGTCGAAGTTAGCGCCTTTAACGAACATCGGAGTGTTGTCTTTAGACGGACCAGTCATAACCACTTTTTTCGCACCAGCGGTGATGTGTTTACGAGCAGTTTCGTCAGTCAGGAACAGACCAGTTGCTTCAGCGACAACGTCAACACCAACTTCGTCCCATTTCAGGTTAGCCGGATCACGTTCAGCGGTAACACGGATTTTTTTACCGTTAACGATCAGATGACCGTCTTTCACTTCAACGGTACCGTCGAAACGGCCGTGAGTGGAGTCATATTTCAGCATGTATGCCATGTAATCAGCGTCTAACAGGTCGTTGATTGCAACGATCTCGATGTCAGAACGTTTCTGAGCAGCACGGAAAACAATGCGACCGATACGGCCAAAACCGTTGATACCTACTTTGATAGTCATATATTCCACCAGCTATTTGTTAGTGAATAAAAGGTTGCCTGTAAAATTACAAAAACCTTACGCAGCGTCAAGCGGAATCGTGTCAATCATTGCGACAAATCAATCCTCTGCCTAAGCATTACGCGACTGACTTGCCTCACTCTTCCTTTGTGCCTGAAACCACATGAGGGCGGCGCCGGGAATTTTAAAGGGCAATTATGATAAAAATGTGATTTTCATCACGATTCAGGCGCTACCATTTCGCTGAGATCAAGTTTAGGACAAATTTTTGCCAGTTGGTGTTAATGTTTTGTTAGAATTGGTCGCGTAATGTGAGCGTGATTAAAGTGAGATGTGAGCAAATGGCTAACAAACCTTCGGCAGACGAACTGAAAAACAAATTGTCCGAGATGCAGTTTTACGTGACACAGAATCACGGGACGGAGCCGCCATTTACTGGCCGTTTACTGCACAATAAGCGTGACGGCGTTTACCACTGTTTGATCTGCGATGCCCCTCTGTTTCACTCCCAGTCTAAATATGATTCAGGTTGTGGCTGGCCGAGCTTCTACGAACCGGTGAGTGAAGATTCAATTCGTTATATCAAAGACTTGTCACATGGAATGCAACGCATCGAGATTCGTTGCGGTAACTGTGATGCCCATCTTGGACATGTCTTTCCTGATGGGCCGCAGCCCACAGGCGAACGTTATTGTGTTAACTCAGCCTCTTTACGTTTCACTGATGGTGAAAATGGCGAAGAAATCAACGGTTGAAAAAACGATTCAGCAACTTATTCCACAGGAGCGGAAAAATCATGAATCTTGATGAAATGATCAACAGCATGACGCCTGAGGTTTACCAGCGTTTATCGACCGCTGTTGAACTGGGGAAATGGCCAGATGGCGTTGTGCTGACCGAACAACAAAAAGAGAACTGCCTGCAACTGGTTATGCTGTGGCAAGCCCGAAACAATACCGACGCGCAGCATATGACCATCGACACCAATGGTCAGATGGTGATGAAGAGCAAGCAGCAGCTGAAAGAAGATTTTGGTATTACGGCGAAGCCAATTGCTATGTTTAAGTGATGGAGTTATCCCCTTTACAGGTAATTAATAAAGGGGATTGCCTGAAATTAATTGTCCAACCCTTCGTTGATTTCGTTTGTAGCTTTAAACCTTTCCGGAGCTTCTCGTCTGTATTAACTCCCTGAATTTTTCATCCCTGAATCCTTTCTTTCGTTAAGAGGGATCACTGCCGAATTTCCCTCTTTTGCGTACCGCCTTCCATCAATCTGTAACCCGTTCTCAGGTTTTCTGCGTATTTGTGATCTAAGTTGTAAATCGCAGATCATTATCTGTGTTTTAAAGATTTAATGTTGACCTCAAAAATTATGTGGGTAAGTATGACGGTCATCTAAGCAAAACAAAACACAGAGGATGACGCAATGAAAGCACTGGCTCGGTTTGGCAAGGCCTTTGGCGGCTACAAGATGATTGATGTCCCACGGCCCGTTTGTGGCCCGGAAGATGTGGTGATTGAAATTAAAGCCGCAGCTATCTGTGGTGCAGACATGAAACACTACAACGTTGATAGCGGTTCAGATGAGTTTAACTCGATTCGTGGCCATGAATTTGCAGGCCGAATTGCGCAGGTTGGCGAAAAAGTCAAAGACTGGAAAGTGGGGCAGCGCGTCGTCTCTGATAACAGTGGTCATGTTTGCGGCGTTTGTCCTGCCTGTGAACAAGGTGATTTTCTGTGTTGTACAGAAAAAATGAATCTTGGTCTGGATAACAATACCTGGGGCGGTGGCTTTTCCAAATATTGTCTGGTTCCTGGCGAAATCCTCAAAATTCATCGCCATGCGCTGTGGGAAATCCCTGATGGTGTTGATTATGAGGACGCAGCCGTACTTGACCCTATCTGTAATGCCTACAAATCCATCGCGCAGCAATCGAAATTCCTTCCTGGTCAGGATGTGGTCGTCATCGGCACTGGCCCGCTCGGGCTGTTCTCTGTACAAATGGCGCGGATTATGGGGGCGGTAAATATCGTCGTCGTTGGTCTGCAAGAAGATGTGGCGGTCCGCTTCCCGGTTGCAAAAGAACTGGGGGCGACGGCAGTAGTAAATGGTTCTACCGAAGATGTGGTGGCGCGCTGCCAGCAAATTTGTGGCAAAGACAATCTCGGACTGGTGATTGAATGCTCCGGTGCCAATATCGCACTGAAACAAGCCATCGAAATGCTGCGCCCGAATGGGGAAGTGGTACGCGTTGGAATGGGCTTCAAACCTCTTGATTTCTCGATTAATGACATTACCGCATGGAACAAAAGCATCATTGGGCATATGGCCTATGACTCCACCTCCTGGCGTAACGCTATCCGGCTATTAGCCAGCGGCGCTATCAACGTCAAACCGATGATCACGCATCGTATCGGCCTTTCGCAATGGCGCGAAGGGTTTGATGCGATGGTCGATAAAACCGCAATCAAAGTGATTATGACTTACGACTTTGATGAATAACTACTCTCCTGAAGGAACGTTATCGCATGGAACAGATAACAAAACCGCATTGCGGCGCCCGGCTGGATCGTTTACCGGATTGTCGCTGGCATTCATCAATGTTTGCCGTCGTCGCTTTTGGCTTGCTTGTCTGCTGGAGTAATGCCGTAGGAGGCTTGATTCTCGCGCAGTTAAAAGCGTTGGGCTGGACAGATAACTCCACCACCGCCACCTTCTCGGCAATTACGACCGCCGGAATGTTTCTGGGTGCGCTGGTGGGCGGCATTATCGGAGATAAAACCGGACGCAGAAACGCGTTCATCCTCTATGAGGCCATTCATATTGTCTCTATGGTTATTGGCGCTTTCTCGCCGAATATGGATTTCTTGATTGCCTGCCGCTTTGTGATGGGGGTCGGGCTGGGGGCATTACTGGTTACTCTGTTTGCCGGCTTCACCGAATATATGCCCGGTAGAAATCGTGGAACGTGGTCCAGTCGGGTTTCATTTATTGGCAACTGGTCATATCCGCTCTGTTCATTGATTGCGATGGGACTTACACCGCTAATTAGTGCCGAGTGGAACTGGCGAGTACAACTGCTCATTCCCGCAATATTGTCGCTTATCGCTACCGCGCTGGCCTGGCGTTACTTTCCTGAATCCCCGCGCTGGCTGGAATCGCGCGGACGGTATCAGGAAGCAGAACAAGTCATGCGGAACATTGAAGAAGGGGTCATTCGCCAGACGGGTAAACCCTTACCGCCAGTGGTTATTGCTGATGACGGTAAAGTGCCACAAGTGGTGCCTTATTCTGCCTTACTGACGGGAGTATTACTGAGACGGGTTATTTTAGGCTCTTGTGTACTTATTGCCATGAACGTTGTGCAGTACACGTTAATTAACTGGTTACCAACAATTTTCATGACCCAGGGAATTAATTTAAAAGACTCCATTGTCTTAAATACTATGAGTATGTTTGGCGCGCCGTTTGGCATTTTTATTGCCATGCTGGTGATGGATAAAATTCCGCGCAAAACAATGGGTGTTGGGCTGTTAATTCTGATTGCGGTGCTCGGATATATCTATTCACTGCAAACCAGTATGTTGCTCATAACGTTGATTGGTTTCTTCCTGATTACTTTCGTCTATATGTACGTTTGCTATGCCTCGGCAGTGTATGTACCTGAAATCTGGCCGACAGAAGCCAAATTGCGTGGCTCGGGCCTGGCGAATGCAGTAGGGCGGATCAGTGGTATTGCCGCACCTTATGCCGTCGCAGTGTTACTAAGCAGCTATGGTGTTACTGGGGTATTTATCCTGCTTGGCGCTGTTTCAATTATTGTTGCAATTGCTATCGCCACCATTGGAATTGAAACCAAAGGTGTCTCGGTTGAAAGTCTAAGTATTGAAGCTGTGACTAATAAATAATTTTTAGGGGGAGAAATGAAAAATTCAAAAGCAATATTACAAGTACCTGGCACCATGAAAATTATTGCTGCAGATATACCCGTACCCAAAGAAGATGAAGTGCTGATTAAAGTGGAATATGTCGGTATTTGCGGTTCAGATGTACATGGTTTTGAATCAGGGCCGTTTATTCCACCTAAAGACCCAAATCAGGAAATTGGCCTGGGCCATGAATGTGCGGGGACGATTGTGGCTGTGGGAAGCCGCGTGCGTAAATTTAAACCAGGGGATCGGGTAAATATCGAACCTGGCGTTCCTTGTGGCCACTGCCGTTACTGCCTGGAAGGCAAATACAACATTTGCCCGGATGTCGATTTTATGGCGACGCAACCGAACTACCGTGGTGCATTAACGCACTATCTGTGTCATCCGGAGAGCTTTACTTACAAACTGCCCGACAACATGGACACGATGGAAGGGGCGCTGGTGGAGCCTGCGGCGGTCGGGATGCACGCCGCCATGCTGGCAGATGTTAAACCTGGCAAAAAGATTGTCATTCTGGGCGCGGGATGTATTGGTTTAATGACTTTGCAAGCGTGCAAGTGCCTCGGGGCAACGGAAATTGCCGTGGTCGATGTGCTGGAAAAACGTCTGGCAATGGCGGAACAGCTTGGCGCGGCAATGGTCATCAATGGCGCTAAACAAGACACTATTGCGTGCTGTCAGCAATTTACCGAAGACATGGGTGCAGATATTGTTTTTGAAACAGCGGGTTCTGCGGTAACGGTAAAACAAGCTCCCTATCTGGTGATGCGCGGTGGAAAAATTATGATTGTCGGCACAGTACCCGGCGATTCGGCCATCAACTTTCTCAAAATCAATCGGGAAGTCACCATCCAGACGGTTTTCCGCTATGCCAACCGTTATCCGGTCACGATTGAAGCTATTTCATCAGGGCGATTCGATGTGAAATCGATGGTAACGCATATTTACGATTACCAGGATGTACAACAGGCATTTGAAGAGTCGGTTAACAATAAACGCGACATTATTAAAGGCGTTATTAAACTTAGCGATTAATTACTACGGGAGAACGGAATATGCTAGCAGATATCAGATTTTGGGAAAACGATGCCACCAATAAACATTATGCTATTGCCCATTTTAATGTATGGAATGCTGAAATGTTAATGGGTGTTATCGACGCAGCAGAAGAAGCAAAATCACCGGTTATTATTTCTTTTGGTACGGGATTTGTCGGAAATACCTCATTCGAAGATTTCTCGCATATGATGGTATCGATGGCACAAAAAGCAACGGTACCGGTAATTACCCACTGGGATCATGGGCGGAGTATGGAAATTATCCATAACGCCTGGACTCATGGAATGAACTCCTTAATGCGCGATGCATCCGCGTTTGATTTCGAAGAAAATATTCGTTTAACCAAAGAGGCTGTTGATTTCTTCCATCCGCTGGGTATTCCGGTAGAGGCGGAATTAGGGCATGTCGGTAATGAAACCGTTTATGAGGAAGCGCTGGCGGGCTATCACTATACCGATCCTGACCAGGCCGCAGAATTTGTTGAACGCACGGGCTGTGACTCATTGGCTGTCGCCATTGGCAACCAGCATGGGGTTTATACGTCAGAGCCGCAATTGAACTTTGAGGTCGTCAAACGCGTGCGCGATGCCGTTTCTGTTCCGCTGGTTTTACATGGCGCATCGGGGATCAGTGATGCTGACATTAAAACTGCAATTTCGTTGGGTATCGCGAAAATCAACATTCATACGGAACTGTGTCAGGCCGCAATGGTGGCAGTGAAAGAAAACCAGGATCAGCCTTTCCTGCATTTAGAGCGTGAAGTGCGTAAAGCCGTAAAAGAACGGGCATTGGAAAAAATTAAACTGTTTGGTTCTGATGGCAAAGCGGAATGATGATATGGATAATCTCGATGTTATTTGTATAGGTGCCGCTATTGTTGATATTCCATTACAACCGGTCAGTAAAAATATCTTTGATGTAGATTCTTATCCTCTTGAAAGAATCGCAATGACCACTGGGGGCGATGCAATAAATGAAGCAACAATTATTTCTCGTCTGGGGCATCGTACCGCATTAATGAGCCGCATTGGTAAAGATGCCGCAGGGCAATTTATTCTCGACCATTGTCGCAAAGAGAATATTGATATTCAAAGCCTGAAACAGGATGTCAGCATAGATACCTCTATTAACGTTGGACTGGTGACGGAGGATGGCGAGCGGACGTTTGTCACGAACCGTAACGGCAGTCTGTGGAAATTGAATATTGACGATGTTGATTTTGTGCGGTTTCCTCAGGCGAAATTATTATCACTGGCCAGTATTTTCAACAGTCCTCTATTGGATGGTAAAGCGCTAACAGAAATTTTTACGCAAGCGAAAGCCCGGCAGATGATCATTTGTGCCGATATGATCAAACCGCGGTTGAATGAAACGCTGGATGATATTTGCGAAGCATTGAGTTATGTCGATTATCTGTTTCCAAATTTTGCCGAGGCAAAATTACTCACAGGGAAAGATACGTTGGATGAAATTGCTGACTGCTTTCTTGAGTGCGGTGTAAAAACGGTAGTAATTAAGACGGGTAAGAACGGCTGTTACATCAAGCGTGGTGAAATGACGATGACGGTACCCGCAGTAGCGGGAATTACGGCCATCGACACCATTGGCGCGGGCGATAACTTTGCTTCAGGTTTTATTGCGGCACTGCTGGAAGGTAAAGAACTGCGTGAATGCGCGCGCTTTGCCAATGCAACGGCAGCTATATCGGTACTGAGTGTTGGTGCCACCACCGGTGTGAAAAACAGAAAGCTGGTCGAACAATTGCTGGAAGAATATGAAGGGTAATGAAGGCAAATGAAAATGATACCTTTAGGCACAACGGATATAACGCTTTCTCGGATGGGGTTGGGGACATGGGCCATTGGCGGTGGCCCTGCATGGAATGGCGATCTCGATCGGCAAATTTGTATTGATACAATTATTGAAGCTCATCGTTGCGGTATTAACCTGATTGATACTGCGCCAGGATATAACTTTGGGAATAGTGAAGTTATTGTCGGGCAGGCGTTAAAACAATTGCCTCGCGAACAAATTGTCGTCGAAACGAAATGCGGTATTGTCTGGGAACGAGAAGGCAGTTTATTCAACAAAGTCGGCGATCGTCAGTTGTACAAAAACCTCTCTCCTGAATCTATCCGCGAAGAAGTCGATGCCAGCTTGCAACGTCTCGGCATTGACTACATCGATATTTACATGACGCACTGGCAGTCGGTGCCGCCTTGTTTTACGCCGATTGCAGAAACCGTAGCAGTACTTAATGAACTGAAGGCTGAGGGGAAGATTCGTTCGATAGGCGCTGCTAATGTCGAAGCTGACCATATACGCGAATATCTGCGATATGGTGAGCTGGATATTATTCAGGCGAAATATAGCATCCTCGATCGGGCAATGGAAAACGAACTGCTGCCGCTATGTCAGGATAACGGCATTGTGGTTCAGGTCTATTCACCGTTAGAGCAGGGACTGCTGACAGGTACCATCACTCGCGATTATATTCCGGGCGGAGCACGGGCAAATAAAGTTTGGTTCCAGCGTGAAAATATGCTCAAAGTGATTGATATGCTTGAACAGTGGCGGCCACTTTGTGCGCGTTATCAGTGCACAATTCCTACTCTGGCGCTGGCGTGGATATTAAAACAGAGTGATTTAATCTCCATTCTTAGTGGAGCAACCGCGCCGGAACAGGTACGCGAAAACGTGGCGGCACTGAATATCAACTTATCGGATGCTGATGCAATATTGATGAGGGGAATGGCAGAGGCCCTGGGGCGTTAACTACTCCACACGATCCACCTCTGTTTCTTTGAAAACTGTGATGAAAATCTGTGATTCAAACAGGTTATTTTGAAAGTAAACATCGCTTATGCGATAATCGCGCTAATGTGATGTAAAAGAGACAGGGGTGTAATCGTGGCGGCAAAAGACAGGATTCAGGCAATTAAACAGATGGTTGCCAACGATAAAAAAGTAACGGTTTCGAATTTGAGCTCGATTTTTCAGGTAACCGAAGAAACCATTCGCCGCGATCTTGAGAAGCTGGAAGATGAAGGTTTTTTGACCAGAACTTATGGTGGCGCTGTTTTAAATACAGCGATGCTGACGGAAAATATTCATTTTTATAAGCGCGCTTCGTCGTTTTATGAAGAGAAGCAGCTTATTGCTCGCAAAGCATTACCCTTTATCGACAATAAAACGACGATGGCAGCCGATTCCAGTAGTACCGTTATGGAATTGCTCAAATTGTTACAGGACCGTAGTGACCTGACGTTGCTGACAAACTCGGCGGAAGCCATTCATGTTCTGGCTCAGTCAGAAATTAAAGTTGTTTCAACCGGTGGGGAACTAAACAAAAATACACTTTCTCTGCAAGGGCGAATTACTAAAGAGATCATCAGTCGTTATCACGTCGATATTATGGTGATGAGTTGTAAAGGTCTTGATATTAACAGTGGCGCGCTGGATTCGAACGAAGCTGAAGCTGAAATCAAAAAGACAATGATCCGCCAGGCGGCAGAAGTCGCGTTATTAGTCGATCACTCCAAGTTTGATCGCAAAGCTTTTGTCCAGTTAGCTGACTTTAGTCATATTAATTACATAATAACTGATAAATCACCGGGTGCAGAATGGGAAGAATTTTGCAAAGACAATAATATCCAGCTGGTGTGGTAGCTTAAACACACGTTGTCAATGTTATTTGTTCCAGCGCCTGTGAAATAAAATGATGATAAAAATGCGGCAAGTAAATTTGCCGCAATTGCTACCTTTTTTAGCAAAATTCGAGGCACCAAATGGAACAATATGATCAAATTGGCGCAAGACTGGACCGCTTGCCTTTGGCCCGGTTTCATTATCGTATATTTGGCATTATAAGTTTTAGTCTGTTATTAACGGGGTTTTTAAGTTATTCAGGCAATGTTGTTTTAGCAAAGCTGGTAAGCAATGGATGGTCAAATAATTTCCTCAATGCTGCTTTTACGTCGGCATTGATGTTTGGTTATTTCATCGGTTCGCTTGCCGGTGGATTCATTGGTGATTACTGTGGACGGCGCCGGGCATTCCGCATAAACCTTCTGATTGTCGGTATTGCGGCGACAGGCGCTTCTTTCGTCCCTGATATGTACTGGCTCATCTTCTTTCGCTTCCTTATGGGGACAGGTATGGGGGCGCTGATTATGGTTGGCTATGCTTCATTTACTGAGTTTATTCCCGCACTGGTTCGTGGAAAATGGTCCGCGCGACTCTCATTTGTCGGCAACTGGTCGCCCATGTTGTCTGCGGCGATTGGCGTTGTCGTTATCGCTTTCTTCAGTTGGCGCATAATGTTTCTGCTGGGCGGTGTTGGGATATTATTAGCATGGTTACTTTCTGGTAAATATTTTATTGAGTCGCCTCGTTGGCTGGCGGGTATTGGACAATTAACGGGAGCAGAAAGGCAACTTCGTGAAGTAGAGCAGCAAATCGAAAAAGAGAAGGGTATTCATCTACCACCACTTGCTTTGAGGCAAAGCGAAAGTCGGAGTCATGAAATCAGTGGTACTTTTTGGTTGCTATTTAAAGGCGAGATGTTGCGGCGCACGTTAGTCGCGATTACGGTTTTAATTGCAATGAATATTTCGCTTTATACTATCACCGTATGGATACCGACCATATTTGTTAACTCTGGTATTGATGTTGATAAATCGATATTAATGACCGCTGTTATTATGATTGGTGCTCCGGTGGGAATATTCATTGCTGCGTTAGTTATTGATCACTTTCCTCGCCGATTATTTGGCTCGTCTTTGCTTATAATTATTGCTGTGTTGGGATATATATATTCGATACAAACTACAGAATGGGCTATTTTAGGCTATGGCCTGGTGATGATCTTCTTTCTTTATATGTATGTTTGTTTCGCGTCGGCGGTGTATATCCCGGAACTTTGGCCAACCCATTTACGCCTGCGCGGCTCGGGATTTGTTAATGCAGTAGGACGAATCGTCGCGGTCTTCACTCCTTATGGCGTCGCGGCGTTATTAACGCATTATGGTTCGATAACGGTCTTTATGGTGCTTGGTGTCATGTTGGTGTTATGTGCGCTGGTCCTCTCCATTTTTGGCATCGAAACGCGGAAGGTGTCGCTGGAACGAATTTCTGGTGTGAATTGAATCTTCGCTGATTGTGTCAATTGCCAGATGCAACGCTGGCGTGTTTATCTGGCCTACGATGTAATTAAGGAATTGTAGGCCAGAGATGGATCTGACTAATTTTATCCCTGCGTCTCTTCCCAGTCTGCCAGCGTGTACAATGTTGCTCCGGCAACTGACATCTCCATAAACGCGTGCGCACTGTCCTGCGGCTGGATATTCACGCCACGACAGCCATCGGTAATCACGTTCACCTTATAACCTAACTGTAATGCGTCCAGGACGGTAAACTTCACGCAATAGTCCGTAGCCAGCCCCATAACGATCAATTCATTGATTTCATGGTCGCGCAACCAACCATCGAGCTCGGTTTTCTGCCGCCGCCCGTTATCAAAAAAGGCACTGTAACTGTCGACTAAAGAATTTTCGCCTTTGTGAAACACGGCATCAATCGACTTTTGCGCCAGCAGAGGATGCAACGCTGCACCTTCGCTGTGTTGCACACAGTGATCGGGCCAGAAGGTTTGCGGTAGGCCATCAAGCTGACCCTGTGTATAAGGCTCTACACCTTGCTGGCTGGCGAAGCTGCCGTGATTGGCCGGATGCCAGTCCTGACTAGCGACGACCGCTTCACCGCGCGCTTTGCACCAGCTTATCAGGGCATTAGCAACATCAACCGTGCTATCGCCTTCGGCAACAGCCAGCGCACCGCCAGCGCAGAAATCATTTTGTAAATCGACCAGTAACAGAGCGCGTTGGGGCATTACAGTCTCCTTAATCATCCGGCGTCAGTTCGCCGCGTAGGTTTTGGCTCATGGCCTTGCGAATGGTTTCGGTATCCAGTCCCTGGCTGAGCAGGTAGTGCAGTTTGGTTAGCGTGGCTTCTACGGTCATATCTGCACCGCCAATAACACCGGCATGGGCGAGGGCGTTACCGGTGGCATAACCGCCCATATTCACTTTACCGGACATGCATTGTGTCAGGTTAACCACCACAATTCCGCGATCGCTGGCTTCTTGTAATTCTTGCAGGAATGCTTTGTTTTGCGGCGCATTACCCACGCCATAAGAGCGCAGAATCAACGCCTTAACCGGTTGACGCAGGAAGTTACGTACGACGTCAGCAGAAATCCCTGGATAAATCGTCACTACGCCGATCGGCTGTGGTGTAATCGGATGAACGATCAGCTCACCAGTGCCGTGTGGGGCGGGCGGTGTATTTAAACGGCGAATATGAATACCCGCTTCCAGTAACGGTGGAAGGTTTGGTGACGCGAAGGCATCAAAACCATCGGCATGGGCTTTGGTGGTGCGGTTGCCGCGATACAGGCGATTATTAAAAAAGAGTGTGACTTCGTTGATGGGATAGTTCGCCGCAACGTACAACGCATTCAGCAAATTGATTTGTCCGTCAGAGCGTAACTCGGCTAATGGGATTTGTGACCCTGTCACAATAACCGGTTTTCCGAGGTTCTCCAGCATGAACGACAGCGCAGAGGCGGTATACGCCATCGTGTCGGTGCCGTGCAGAATGACAAAACCATCGTACTCGTCATAGTGCGCTTTAATATCTTCAGCAATATGCTGCCAGTCCTCTGGCGTCATATCAGAAGAATCCATCAGCGGCGTGTATTCATGAATGGTGAAATCCGGCATCTCCGGGCGATGGAACTCTGGCATCAGCGCCAGCTGGCGTTGTAGATGGCCCGACACCGGAATATATCCCTGCTCGGAACGCTGCATCCCGATGGTCCCGCCCGTGTAGGCAACGTAAATTGTTTTCTTTTGCATGATATTGATATGAATGATACCGAAAGAGCAAAAGTATATACGTGAGGGGCAGCGAGCGCACCTGGATACTCTGTGGATATGAGAAAAGTCCGGCGGAACAGAGGGATTAGCGTTCCGCCGGAGAAAAATGGTTAATCCTGCAACGCATAGGTTACGGTCGTGACTACGCGCACCGTTTTGTTAATCGCCGAGGGATCATCTTCGTCACTGCCACTGGCGAAGATCTGGAATACGCCTTGTGACGCATCGCTAATGGACCCCACCTGACTACCTGAATCCGTCGCAAACTGTAATGCTGCGTTGCGTGCGTCTTTCGTTGCGGCAGCAATCATCTCCGCGCGAACTGCGCCAATACCATTAAAGCGATAGGCGATTTTGCTATCAGCGATCGCGCCATCTGTGGCGATTTGCAGGTCGTTTAGTTTCGCGACGACTTTTTCGACAGCAGCAACGTTATGCGTTTTTATCGTAACAGACCCGTCAGCGTTATAGCGTGGCATCGTCGGATCATCTTTGAGGTAAAAGGCATCCGTTCGCTTACTTGTCCATTGACCCACGTTGATCTCTTTGTCGTTAATCCCCTGAGCGTGGAATTCGGCAACAATCTTTTTCTGCGCATCTTCAAGTTTCGGGAACAGCTCGCCAGGAACATTACCCTTAAAGTTGATAGCAATTGTTAATTCAGCCGTATCTGCGCGAACTTCTTTTTCTGAAAGCCCCCGCACGTTCACATAACGGTTGTTGGTTTTTAGATGTTTAACACCATCGCCAACAAAATAACCACAGGCGCTGATCCCCAGTCCGAGGACAATAGCGGCAATTAAAGAGGGTGCCTTATTCACTGATGACTCCATGACAGATGCTAAATGAGCAAGGGAATGTAGTGGAGAGAGGGAGTGAAAGACAGTCCGGTTCAGGAGTGTGGCCGACAACATATCGGCCACATATTTGCAGGAATTAACGCACGTTGGCGCAGGTCAGGCAAAACGCGTAACGGTTTTGCGGATCGTTAAAGGCCGCCAGCTTGTCGCTTTCGCTTTTAACGGTTGAAGCGACCGAGGCCAGCGGCGCAGGCAGCATGGCCTGGAGTGTATCTGGCAGCATCGCCCGTACTGAACCTGACATGTTGTCCATCACCTTGTCGAAGAAGGTCGGTTCATCGACGTAATATTCCAGATGCCATTGTTTCAGTTTTGCCAGTTCAGCCGCTTTGGCAACTGCATCATCGAAATCACCGAGACTATCGACCAGCCCATTCGCTTTTGCATCCTGACCGGTCCAGACATGGCCCTGGGCGATTTTATCAATCTGCTCTGGCGTCGAATTACGCGAATCAGCAACCAGCGTGATAAAGCGTTTATAGCCGTTCTCAATGCTCAATTGCATCATCTGCTGCACTTCTGGCGGCAGTGATTTAGTGATGGAAACATCTGCCAATGGTGATGTAGACACGCCATCGGTATGTACACCAATCGAATCCAGGCTGTTTTCTACAGTGGTGATCACTCCGAAGATCCCGATAGAACCGGTCAGGGTGCTCGGGTTAGCCACAATATAATTGGCCGGCGTGGAGATCCAGTAACCACCGGATGCCGCCATACCGCCCATTGACACAACAACCGGTTTGCCAGCGGCTCTGGCGGCTGCCAGTTCAGAGCGAATCACTTCAGAAGCCGTTACGCTACCGCCAGGGCTGTTTACGCGCAGAACGATCGCTTTCACTTTCGGATCAAGGCGAGCGTCACGGATTTGTGCCGCAGTCGTATCGCCGCCAACATTCCCCTGAGTTTCTTCGCCATCCATAATCGCGCCATTAGCGAAGACGACACCGATGCTGTCGCCGGTATCTGCCGGAGTTTTCAGTGCGTAATCGTAATAACTGATGGCGCGATAATTTTTATCAGCCTTGCTCCAGCCAAACTCTTTGGTCAGGGCTTTTTCAATTTCGGCATTCGTTGCCAGCGCGTCGACCAGTTTGTTGTCCAGCGCGTACTTCGCAGTATCGCCACCCGTTTTGGTTAAGCCAGCAAGTAGCCCTTGCGCCCCAGGGAATACCTGCTGGGCAGAGATCTGGCGGTTAGCGGCAACGGTGTTGAGATAGTTTTGCCACAGTTCGCCAATCCAACGGCTATCGGCTTCGCGAGCCGCCGGGGACATATCATCACGAATAAACGGTTCAACGGCAGATTTATACGTACCCACGCGGAACACATGGGTGGAAACTTTCAGCTTATCCAGCAACGATTTGTAGTACAGACCGTTGGTGGCAAAACCGTGCAGATCAACCGCGCCTTGCGGGGACAGCCAAATTTTGTTGGCGAAACTTGCGAGATAATATTGCCCCTGGCTGTAGTTCTCGCCAATGGCATAAACCGGTTTACCGCTGTCACGAAACTCTTTCAGGGCTTTGCCGATGTACTGCATAGACGGTTGGTCGCCGCCCGCAAAATCTTTCAAATCCATCACGATACCGGTGATATTCCGGTCATCTTTAGCCTGGCGAATCGTGTTCACGATATCAAACAGTGAATTTTCCTGCAGACGATCGGAACTGGCGCCAAGCAGCTGGCGGCTTAACTTACTAAACCGCTGCGAACTGTCGGGCTTATCGACGATCACGCCTGAAATATCGAGCAGTAATGCGCCACGACCGGCGGTTTCTTTGGTATCGCTACTACTGACCTGCATCCAGATCCCCACGCCAACCAGCACGAGGAAAATAAAGAACAGGTTAAGTACCATTTCACGGACAAAATTGAGCAGACGCCACGTCCATTTAAAAAATCCGGCAATAAATCGCCAAAGGGTTCGCATGTATTCTCCCAGACTAAAGGTCACACCTGTTGCAGGTGCAATAGATGTGGTTATCGTAATGACCCAACCGGCACTTGTCAGCAGGAATCGCGGACTGTGCTGTAACAAAATCCACTCTCGTGTTAATTTTGTGAATAAATATCATGACAGGAGTTAATCAAATGGATGCACTCGAACTATTGATCAACCGCCGCAGCGCCTCACGTCTGGCTGAACCTGCTCCGACTGGCGAACAACTGCAAAATATCCTGCGTGCCGGAATGCGTGCACCGGACCATAAGTCCATGCAACCGTGGCATTTTTTTGTGATCGAAGGGGAAGGCCGCGAACGTTTCAGTACCGTGCTGCAACAGGGTGCAATTGCTGCGGGTAGTGATGATAAAGCTATCGACAAAGCCCGTAATGCCCCGTTCCGTGCGCCGCTCATCATCACCGTGGTGGCGAAATGCGAAGAAAATCATAAAGTCCCGCGTTGGGAACAGGAGATGTCTGCGGGTTGCGCGGTTATGGCGATGCAAATGGCGGCGGTTGCCCAGGGCTTTGGCGGCATCTGGCGTAGTGGTGGGTTAACCGAAAGTCCGGTGGTGCGCGAGGCGTTCGGTTGTCGGGAGCAGGATAAAATTGTCGGCTTTCTCTATCTCGGCACGCCGCAATTGAAAGCGTCAACGTCGATTAACGTTCCGGATCCGACGCCGTTTGTGACTTATTTTTGATAATTTTCGCAAAACTGTCTGGATTATGAGCAAAGGCGCAGGAATTCAGACACTCTCACTTATCACTTCACGGAATGAAGGTTACCATACCCGGATTGCATTGACAGGAGATGTCCATGAGCGAGAACTCGATTCGTTTGACCCAATACAGCCACGGAGCAGGTTGCGGCTGTAAAATTTCCCCAAAAGTGTTGGAAACCATTCTGCACAGCGAGCAGGCGAAGTTTGTTGATCCGAATTTGCTCGTGGGAAACGAAACCCGCGACGATGCGGCAGTATACGATCTTGGTAATGGCACCAGTGTCATCAGCACCACCGATTTCTTTATGCCGATCGTTGATAATCCTTTCGATTTTGGCCGCATTGCGGCGACTAATGCTATCAGCGATATCTTCGCGATGGGCGGCAAACCGATCATGGCCATTGCGATCCTCGGCTGGCCGATTAACAAACTTTCCCCGGAAATTGCCCGCGAAGTGACTGAAGGTGGCCGCTATGCGTGCCGTCAGGCGGGGATTGCGCTGGCAGGCGGTCACTCCATCGATGCGCCGGAGCCGATTTTTGGTCTGGCGGTGACGGGGATCGTACCGACCGAGCGAGTGAAGAAAAACAGTACCGCACAAGCCGGATGTAAACTGTTCCTGACGAAACCGCTGGGAATTGGCGTTCTCACCACGGCTGAGAAAAAATCACTGCTCAAGCCAGAGCATCAGGGGCTGGCGACGGAAGTGATGTGCCGGATGAATATCGCAGGTGCGTCATTTGCCAACATTGAAGGCGTAAAAGCGATGACCGACGTTACGGGCTTTGGTCTGCTGGGCCACTTGAGCGAAATGTGTCAGGGCGCAGGGGTGCAGGCGCGCGTCGATTATGAAGCGATTCCGAAACTGCCGGGCGTGGAAGAGTACATTAAACTGGGCGCTGTGCCGGGTGGCACCGAACGCAACTTTGCCAGCTACGGCCATTTGATGGGCGAAATGCCGCGTGAAGTACGCGATCTGTTGTGCGATCCGCAAACCTCTGGTGGTCTGCTGCTGGCGGTGATGCCGGATGCAGAAAACGAAGTCAAAGCTACCGCAGCCGAGTTTGGCATTGAACTGACGGCGATTGGCGAACTGGTGCCTGCGCGTGGCGGTCGTGCCATGGTTGAGATCCGTTAATTCAATGCGGTTGTTTATAGCCGAAAAACCGAGTCTGGCACGCGCTATTGCTGATGTCCTGCCCAAACCGCACCGTAAAGGCGATGGCTTTATCGAGTGCGGCAATGGTCAGGTGGTGACCTGGTGTATCGGTCACCTGCTTGAGCAGGCGCAGCCAGACGTCTACGACAGCCGCTATGCGCGCTGGAATCTGGCGGATTTGCCGATTGTCCCGGAAAAGTGGCAACTGCAACCGCGCCCCTCCGTAACCAAACAACTTAACGTCATTAAACGCTTTCTGCATGAAGCCAGCGAAATTGTTCATGCCGGTGACCCGGATCGTGAAGGGCAATTGCTGGTGGATGAAGTGCTCGACTACCTGCAACTGGCACCGGAAAAGCGCCAGCAAGTTCAGCGTTGCTTGATCAACGACCTGAACCCGCAGGCGGTTGAGCGGGCGATCGATCGTCTTCGCTCCAATAGCGAGTTTGTACCGCTATGCGTTTCTGCACTGGCGCGAGCGCGTGCCGATTGGCTATACGGTATCAATATGACCCGCGCGTATACCATTCTCGGTCGCAATGCTGGCTATCAGGGTGTGCTTTCCGTTGGGCGCGTACAGACTCCCGTTCTTGGGCTGGTGGTGCGGCGCGATGAAGAAATAGAAAACTTCGTGGCAAAAGATTTCTTTGAAGTCAAAGCGCATATCGTGACACCTGCCGATGAGCGGTTTACCGCTATCTGGCAGCCGAGTGAAGCGTGCGAGCCGTACCAGGATGAAGAAGGGCGCTTATTGCATCGCCCGCTGGCGGAGCATGTGGTTAACCGCATCAGTGGTCAACCGGCGATCGTCACCAGCTATAACGATAAACGGGAATCAGAATCCGCGCCGCTGCCGTTTTCGCTTTCGGCGTTGCAGATTGAAGCGGCAAAACGCTTTGGTCTGAGCGCGCAGAACGTGCTTGATATCTGCCAGAAGCTGTACGAAACACACAAGCTAATCACTTATCCGCGTTCCGATTGTCGTTATTTGCCAGAAGAACATTTTGCCGGACGCCACGCGGTGATGAATGCCATCAGCGTTCATGCGCCGGGACTATTGCCGCAGCCGGTGGTTGACCCGAATTTACGCAACCGCTGCTGGGATGACAAAAAGGTCGATGCTCACCACGCCATTATCCCGACCTCGCGTAGTTCTGCCATCAACCTGACGGAGAACGAATCGAAGGTCTATAACCTGATTGCTCGTCAATACCTGATGCAGTTCTGCCCGGATGCGGTGTTCCGCAAGTGTGTTATCGAACTGGAAATAGCCAAAGGCAAATTTGTCGCTAAAGCCCGTTTTCTTGCCGAAGCAGGCTGGCGCACGCTGTTAGGCAGCAAAGAGCGCGATGAAGAAAACGACGGCACGCCACTGCCTGTGGTGGCGAAAGGTGATGAGTTGCTGTGCGAGAAGGGCGAAGTGGTAGAGCGGCAAACCCAGCCGCCACGCCATTTTACCGATGCAACACTGCTTTCGGCGATGACCGGGATCGCGCGCTTTGTTCAGGATAAAGATCTGAAAAAGATCCTCCGTGCGACCGATGGTCTGGGGACAGAAGCGACCCGAGCCGGGATTATTGAACTGTTGTTCAAGCGTGGTTTCCTGACCAAAAAAGGGCGCTATATCCACTCCACCGACGCCGGAAAAGCGTTATTCCATTCGCTGCCAGAGATGGCGACGCGACCGGACATGACCGCACACTGGGAATCGGTGCTGACGCAAATCAGCGAAAAGCAGTGTCGCTACCAGGACTTTATGCAGCCGCTGGTGGGGACGCTTTACCAACTGATTGATCAGGCTCGCAGCACTCCGGTCAGACGGTTTAAAGGAATTGTGGTACCAAGGAACGGAGACGAGAAAAATAAAGACGTGAAAAAAAGGGTCAAAAAAACTGCGCAGAAAAAGGATGCTACAGTTAAGCGTGACTGAACAATAGGGGTGTAATTCCGAAAATAAAGCCGAGTATGTTTATTAACATGTTCGGCTTTATTTTTATCGATATACTTCCATTGAATTATTTGATAAGCATACCTATAAGGATATATACATGAAAAAAACATTCATGGGAATTATTGTTTTATCGTCACTGTCACACTTTGCGGCGGCTGAAAGTTACACTGAAAAATTTTATCGTAAATTAACAACTGCAGAATTATCATGGGCTCAAAAACAAGAAGCCTTAAAGGAAGTCAATTGCAGTGAGTATTTAATTAAAAAAACAATTACCACCATTGATGGTTTTACCATTTTGTCGGAGGATATGTTATTCACCAAAAGACCAATTTTTCCTCAAGGAAAGATAGTTTGTTCTATCAGTCCGTATAATGAAGAAAATAAAGAATTCAGTTTTTCTTCAGAAGAGCAAGGCACTGTTGACGGCGTTGCATACCATTTAAGTCATGGACGCGTAGTTGCAGGTTACATCGGAGACGGACTATTTTCATGGGAAATGGAATGCGAAAACCGTAAATCGAAGAATAATGATAGTAGTGCAAAATTTTGCTATGTGAAAGATTTACAGTTTTATGTTCAGTATATTCCTGAGCTGAAAGAAATTAACGTTCCGAAAGGCTATGTTATAAGTCATGGGGAGACTCATTTCTCTGCTATTACCAGGTTTATGGTCGATAAACAAGAAATCTCTATTAATTCAAAGTTACCTTTCATCTATGGTGAATCTGCAAAGGAAGTTTTTAAAATAATTAAGCCAACATCAACGATTTCCTACGTTGCTGTTAATCCATTAAACAACAAAGAAAGCGATTATGAAGTTTCTGGTAAAATGATTGAGCAGTTACCTGCTGCATTAAAAATACTGGAACGTACCTGGTCTTTATACAAAAATTAAGAACAAAATGGTGGTTTAAATACCACCATTTAAAACAATTATTTTATAAGGATATTAAAAGGAATTACGATGATTATCGGTATCGACCTGGGTACAACTAACAGTTTGGCAGCTGTCTGGCGAAATGGACAAAGTGAACTGATCCCCAATGCGTTAGGTAAGTTTTTAACACCCAGCGTAGTTTGTGTTGACGAAGATGGTATGGTTTTGACAGGGGAGGCAGCTCGTGACCTGCAACTCATCAAACCACAAAACTGCGCATCAAATTTTAAACGCATGATGGGCACATCAAAGACGTTAAAACTGGGCGGACGTGAATTTCGGGCAGAAGAACTCTCATCGTTGATATTACGTCAGCTAAAAGAAGATGCAGAAAACTATTTGGGCGAAGAAGTCACTGAAGCGGTGATTAGCGTTCCCGCATATTTTGGTGATATGCAACGCAAAGCAACAAAATTGGCAGCTTCAATGGCAGGCTTAAACGTCGAACGTTTAATTAACGAACCAACCGCCGCTGCACTGGCGTATGGTTTGCATAATAAAGATGATGAACATCAATTTTTGGTATTTGATTTAGGTGGCGGTACATTCGATGTCTCCATACTGGAGTTGTTTGACAATATTATGGAAGTACGTGCCAGTGCCGGGGATAACTTTTTAGGTGGTGAAGATATTGTCGATATCCTGATCGATGCATATTGCTCACGTATGGATCTTCCTGAAAATATTGAATGGCGTGAACCGACACTCCAGCGCCATTTACGCATCGAGGCTGAGCGTGTCAAACGCGTGCTAAGTATGCGCGACGAAGCTACTTTCAGTATGGAGATTGAAGGAAGGCGATATTACTGGCATCTGACCACAGAAAAATTTGAATTTTTATTACAGACCTTTTTCGAGCGAATCCGTATGCCACTGGAGAGGGCAATTCGCGATGCCAAAATTAATATTAGCCAATTAGACCAGGTTGTTCTTGTGGGTGGCACTATACGTATGCCGCTGATTCGCAAACTTGTGACACGACTTTTTGGTCGTATACCGGCAATGCATTTAAACCCTGATGAAGTCATTGCTCAGGGTGCGGCTATTCAGGCAGCACTTAAAGCGCGCCACAGCGAATTACAAGATGTAGTAGTGACCGATGTTTGCCCTTATACGCTGGGCGTTGATACCTCTAAATCGCTGGGGCATACCCGCGAATCAGGCTATTTTGCACCCGTTATTGAGCGTAACAGGAGTATTCCTTGTAGTCGCGTTCGTGCCTTTTACACGGCACATGATCAACAAACAGAGGTTAATTTTAAAATCTACCAGGGTGAAAGCAGGATGGTGGCTGATAATATTTTCCTTGCGGAGTTGTCAGTGAATGTTCCCCCAAAACCGGCCGGTGTTGTGCGTATTGATGTTCGTTTTACGTACGACATTAACGGTATTCTTGATGTTGATATCAGCGTGCCACTGACAGGGGTTAAAAATAGTCTGGTTATTGAACAGAATCCAGGGGCATTAACGGAAGAACAAATACAGCAGTCGTTGTCCAAATTAAGCCTGTTAAAAATTCACCCACGCGATGAACAGATAAACCAGGCCTTTATTGCCCGTCTTGATAACCTCTATCAACTTACGCTTGCGGAAACACGAGACTGGATAAGCAATTGCTCTCGTCAATTCAGTTATCTACTCGAGAAGCAGGATCCTGATCAACTTGCTGATTTTCGGGCTAAAGTTGAACCGACATTAGACTCTCTGGAATGGGAGCGTCTGCAATGAACTGCTGGGAAATATTAGGTTTACAACCTGGCGTGGAAGAACGAGATATTAAGCGTCGTTATGCGCAACTGGTAAAAAATTGCCGCCCGGAAGATTCTCCCGAAGCCTGGCAACAATTGCACGATGCCTATGAACAGGCTTTACGTTATGACGACGAAGAGCTGTGGCAAGAAGATGAAGAAGAACAGTGGCAAGAAGAGGAAGAAGAGCAACCGATCAACATGTCCAGGGGTATTGTTCATCCTCGTCCTGTGATGACATTTCGCGCACCCAACACCTTTTCTGGTCATCCACTTCCTGATGTCACTATTAAATCAGAGGGGGAACTCACCTGGCAAGCCGTTCTGGATATGCTCTTTGAGGAGAATGAAGCTATTCCCGAACACGCCCCCATGCAACTTGCTAAGGCGTTATCTTTCCTTGAGCATAAAGATCTCAGCTCACGAATGTGCTTTGAAGAAGCGTTATTACTGCATCTTCATCGGGTATTCCGGCCACTATTAACTCTCGCTGCATCACAAACGTTCAGATGGCATTTAGTTGCAGGCAGTCGTCAACCCGTAATCCAGACAGAAATTAACGAAAGTTGTCTTCTTTATTATCGCATCGAAAAACAAATTACCCCTTTCTTTGCCAGTAACTTGTCTCCACTGGAAGAAATGGAAAACGGGAAGGAAATGGCTACGATTTATCAATCATTAAAGGATAATGAAGAGAGCCTGAAATGGTTTGATATCGCAGTATTAAATAAAGTTGCTGAATTTGAACTGTCAGACAACTATATGGCATTGTTAATAGAGCATTTATCGTACTCCTGGCGAAAAGAAAAAATGATTCGCAAGTGGAAATTAACTGAACGCTTCAATAATTTAGCAATGCAACATCATAGTGGATATGAAAAGTTGTTAAATGCTATAAAATTAAAAGGTCTTTATTATTATCCATCTTCTGTATTCCAGTCTTGCTTACATGCTGCAGAGCAAGGCTATTCACTTGCCTGGTATTCTCTTGGCAAAATGTATTACGAAGGTGATGAAGTTTCACAGGATCTAAAATTAGCTTTTAACTGGTTTACCCGCGCCGCGCAGCATAATGTTATCGATGCTCAGTATGCGTTGGGCGTTATGTATAACGATGGAAAGGGGACGGACAAGAACATTAGTGAGGCAAGAAAATGGTTTTTACTTGCAGCCGAAAATGGCAAAACATCTGCGCAATATGAACTTGCCTGTATCTCCCGCTTTGCTGTTGCGCCATTACGAAATTATGAAGAAGCATTACGGTGGTATTTATCTGCCGCCACACAAGGACATGAACTGGCCCAATATGAGTTGGGACAAATGTATATACAAGGTATTGGCGTGGAGCGCGATGAGGTACAGGCCCATCGTTGGTTTTTGCAATCGGCGGAACAGGACCATCCTGACGCACAATATCATACTGCCAGGTTGTATAGTGAAAGTGAAAAAATTCCTCAGGATCCGGAAAAAGCACTGTACTGGTTTACCAGATCTGCAAAAAATGGTTCCGGGGATGCCATGTATGAATTGGGGAAATATTATTTAACCAACAATGATGATCCTGAAAATAACGCTGAGGCTATTCAATGGCTTACTGGTGCAGCGCAGCGTGGGCGAATAGAGGCGATATTTTTGTTAGCCGAAATGTATCTCTACGGTACAACAGATATCGCAAAAGATGAAAATCATGCGCTGCACTGGTACGAAAAAGCGGCGCGTTTAGGGTCGACCGAAGCGCAACACCAGACTGCGGCAATGTATGCTCAGGGGACAGGCACTAAAATTGATAATAAACAAGCATGGATGTGGTTAACAATTGCCGGAAATAACAACCCCTGGATTGAAAAAGATGCGTTGCGATGCTTAATGTCTGAACAGGATATTCAGGATGCAGAACAAACGGCTGCAAATTGCAAACGTCTGCTAAGGATTTAATTAACTCAGGGAAAATCGTCTGGTTATAAGGAAAACCAGACGATTGTAATAACGATTAAATCACGCCCTGGCTTAACATCGCATCCGCAACCTTCACAAAACCGGCAATGTTTGCGCCCTGTACGTAGTTGGTTTGCTCACCTTCACCGCCGTGTTCAACACAAGCGTGGTGGATATCCAGCATGATGTGATGCAAACGTGCGTCAACTTTCTCGGCTTTCCAGCCCAGGCGCGCAGCGTTTTGCGCCATTTCCAGGCCCGATGTTGCTACACCGCCAGCATTAGCCGCTTTACCCGGAGCAAACAGTACGCCTGCCTGCTGGAACAGTTCAGTCGCTTCGATGGTGGTTGGCATATTTGCCCCTTCGGCGACGGCTTTAACGCCATTGGCGATAAGCTGATGCGCGGCGTCAACATCCAGTTCGTTCTGGGTGGCGCAAGGCAGGGCGATATCAACCGGTACGGACCACGGTTGTTGGCCTTCGAGATAGACCAGGCCAAATTCTTTGGCGTAATCTGACACTCGACCATCGCGGCTGGCTTTGATTTCGATAAGACGCGCCAGTTTCTCTTTTGTGAATCCGCTTTCATCAACCACTGTGCCGCTGGAGTCTGATGCCGTGACCACGCGAGCGCCAAATTCCATCGCTTTTTCGATAGCGTACTGGGCGACGTTGCCGGAGCCAGAAACGGAAACGCGCATTCCTTCAAAACCCATACCGTGGCGTTTTAGCATCGCTTCTGTGAAATAAACCAGACCGTAACCGGTGGCTTCCGGGCGAATAAGACTGCCGCCAAAAGAAAGACCCTTACCGGTGAAGACGCAGGCGGTATTGTTAGAGAGCTTTTTCATCATCCCTGCCATAAAGCCAACTTCACGACCTCCAACGCCGATATCACCTGCCGGAACGTCGGTATCCGCGCCCAGGTGGCGATACAGTTCAGTCATTAGTGCCTGGCAGAAACGCATCACTTCGCCTTCGCTTTTCCCTTTCGGGTCGAAATCGCTGCCGCCTTTACCACCGCCCATCGGCAGGGTAGTCAGGGCATTTTTGAAGGTTTGCTCGAAGCCGAGGAATTTGAGAATGGAGAGGTTAACTGACGGATGGAATCGCATACCGCCTTTGTACGGGCCGATGGCGGAGCTGAACTGCACGCGCCATGCGCGGTTGACCTGCACCTGGTTGCGATCGTCAACCCATACCACGCGAAACTGGATCACGCGCTCCGGTTCAACCAGGCGCTCCAGTAATGACATCTGACGATACTGGGGATTTTGTTCAAGAAAAGGCCAGAGAGTGGTCA
This sequence comes from Escherichia sp. E4930, assembly GCF_005845405.1. Classification (NCBI taxonomy): domain Bacteria; kingdom Pseudomonadati; phylum Pseudomonadota; class Gammaproteobacteria; order Enterobacterales; family Enterobacteriaceae; genus Escherichia; species Escherichia sp. E4930. The sequence goes on from NZ_VCDZ01000001.1 coordinate 83,457, forward strand.
TTACTTCACGAACGGCTTGCGCGAACTCGGTTTGATTCGGGTCGCGCTTTTGTACATGGTTGAGGAATGACTCCAGAGAATATGTCTGATCCATAGATATAAAACCCTTATATATTAAGACGATTGTGCGTATGTTGTTTGTTTTGCAGTTTTCGACTATACCATCAAGAATGTGACGGTAAGCAAGTAAAAAATGACACCGGAAAGCAAATTAATAATGTGAGGAATTTATAAACGCCGCCTAATGTCGGATACATCTTCTTCGGCCTACCAAAATGGGGACATTTGGTGGATAAGGCATTCACGCCGCATCCGGCAACCAGACGCTTAAGTTTTGCCGTCAGCCTACCGATATCAGTACATAGGCAACGAAATATAAGGAGTTTCCAGTGAGTCGAGCATTGTTCGCCGTAGCGTTGGTATTCCCGTTTTTTGCGCTGGCTAATCAGCATTATCGTCCGGATGTGGAAGTGAATGTGCCGCCGGAAGTGTTTAATTCTGGCGGACAGTCGGCGCAGCCCTGTAGCCAGTGCTGCGTTTATCAGGATCAAAACTATTCTGAAGGGGCAGTGATTAAAGCAGAGGGAATACTGTTGCAATGCCAGCGGGATGATAAAACCATTAGCACTAATCCGTTGGTCTGGCGGCGCGTAAAGCCATAAACGCCTGTAAAAGCGGAATGTCAGCAGGGGCCAGCGGATATTGCATTGCCTCTTCAGGTGAGCACCAGACCAACGCCTGATGTTCATGTGCCTGTAACTTCCCGTGGAAGTCGGGTACGTGCCAGGCATGAAGATGGATAATCCGCCCTGAAACTTCCCGCTGGTGGCTGGCTACATATTTCCCGATGATAGCATCGATACCGAGCTCTTCACGCAGCTCGCGTATCAGCGCCTGTTGCTGGCTTTCTCCAGGTTCGACTTTACCGCCAGCAAATTCCCATAATCCCGCTTGATCGCTATGCGCAGGGCGTTGCGCGATTAAAATTTTGCCATCCCGTTCGATAATGGCGGCAACAACATCAATCATTTCCATAAATTACACACGGTCGAATACAGGAAAAATGCCATAATATCCGCAGTGTTGCCCGAGCTGAAGGGTTTTATTTCTTAAGGAGTACCCGTGTTAGACCGCCATCTTCATCCCCGAATTAAGCCTTTGTTGCATCAGTGCGTGCGAGTTCTGGATAAACCGGGCATTACACCTGATGGTTTAACGTTAGTGGGGTTTGCCATCGGCGTGCTGGCGCTGCCGTTTCTGGCACTGGGCTGGTATTTGGCGGCGCTGATTGCCATTTTACTGAACAGGTTGCTTGATGGTCTGGACGGTGCGCTGGCGCGGCGCAGAGGGTTAACCGACGCGGGGGGCTTTCTCGATATTTCGCTGGATTTTCTTTTTTACGCGCTGGTACCGTTCGGGTTTATTCTCGCCGCACCGGAACAAAATGCGCTGGCGGGCGGCTGGCTGCTGTTTGCGTTTATCGGCACGGGCAGCAGTTTTCTCGCATTTGCTGCGTTGGCGGCGAAACATCAGATTGATAATCCCGGTTATGCGCACAAATCGTTTTACTATCTGGGCGGGTTAACAGAAGGCAGCGAGACGATTTTGCTGTTTGTTTTAAGTTGTCTCTTTCCGGAATATTTCCCGTGGTTTGCCTGGATTTTTGGCGCGCTTTGTTGGATGACGACATTAACGCGGATTTGGAGTGGGTATCTGACGCTGAAGTCGCTTCAGCGTCAGTAATTGCCGTGTTATTGGCTACTGTCCGGGCCGCGTTCACCAGTTGCTACCGGATTTTTTGGATCGCTGCTCCATTCGTACCAGCCACCGTCATAAACGGAGACGTTATTCCAGCCCATTGCGCGCGCATACATAAAGGTTTCGGACGCGCGCCAGCCGGTGCCGCAGTAGAACGAGACTTGTTGATCCGGCAGGATATTCCATTCTTTCCACATGGCCGCGACGTCATCGGCAGTACGCATGGTGCCGTCTGGGTTATGGAAATCTTCCATATGCGTTGAATCGCTGCCCGCATGGCCCCAACGTGCGCCCGGAATGTCACCTTTTGGCTTGATGTAGTCATAGCCGCTGGTGGTGCCGATAAATTCCGCCCAGGAACGTACGCTGACCAGTGAGGCATCCTGGCGATGTAGCAGGCCGCGGGCCTGTTCCATATCGAGCATCAGTTGCGGTTGCGCCGGGATCTTCACGCCGAAATCCGGTTTCGGTTTCACTTTCGGTGGCGTACCGCGCTCAACGGGCAGACCTGCGTCGGACCAGGTTTGCCAGCCGCCATCCAGCAGTCGCACATCTTTCACGCCAGCGTAGAGCATAATTTGCGCCACGCGCGCTGCGGCGTAAACATCACGCCCGTAGAGAATGACCGTGGTGTCATGACGAATGCCGTGCTTCGCCAGCATTGCTTTAAGCTGTTCGTCAGAGACTTTATTCCACAGCGGTTCGCTTTCCACTTCGTTGGTATCGATGTAGTCAGCGCCGGGAATATGGCTGATAAGGTAAAGCTTAGGAGCGCCCCAGGCCGCTTCAATGACTTTCCAGTCACCCGCAGGTTTCGCCGTAACTTCTTTACCTTGTTGTAGGTCATGCAGCCATTGCGGATAAACCAGCTGCTCAAAGTGCGGCAGTTTTTGCAGTCGGGAAGGTTCGCTCAGTGCGTCACTCAGGATGGAGATATGCGTAAAGCCTGCTTTTTGCAGTCGCGTTTTGACGGCATCGACATCTTTGTCATTACCGTACAGCGCCACCGGAGCATCGGTTTTCAGGTTATGTTGCTTAATCCACTCGTTGAGCTGTTCGGTGCTCATTTTGTCGAGCCAGCTAGCAGAAAGGTTTAAGGCGGCAGGTTCATGACCGGAAGGGCCATTTAAGGTTTGTGGCCAGCCGTTATAAAACGCGCTGGGGCGAGTATCAATCGCTTTGCCATTTTGTTGTTGAAGCTGGTCAAGTGTAAGAGGCTTCGCCAGTTCAGCGGCCCACGAAGAAGCGCAAGCCAGCCCTAAAGCCATTGCCAGCGCGGTCATTTGAGAAACACGTTTCATCGAAAATCCCGACATTGTAGTTTTGAGTGCGCCATTCTGAACTGACGCATTTGGAAAAACTTTGCGTTATCGCAGTTTGTTGTAATTTTCTGACCACTGCGTCATATCCATAACGGGACTATCGGCAGGAACATCCTGAAGATCGTGGGTTACCTGAACGACGGGGATCGCCAGCTCGCGAACTTCATTGAATACCCACTGACGAAAATTATCGCGCAGAGCTACGTCAAGACGGCTGAACGGTTCATCAAGCAATAATGCCTTTGGCTGTGCGAGAAGGGCGCGCAGCAGGGCCACCCGCGCTCGCTGACCGCCAGACAAAGTGGCAGGATCCTGATGGAAAGCTCCGTCAAGGCCTGAACGCTCAAGTGCATCATTCACGGCATTACGTCGGGCATTCCCTTTAAGTGTCGCCGGTAGCGCCAGCAGTAAATTTTGTCCGACGCTGAACTGGTCAAATAACAGCGCATCCTGGAAAAGAATGCCAATCTGACGCCGGGCGGTAGGCAGGGTATCGATACGTTGATCATTGAGCCATAGCTCACCTGTACAAGAAAATTGCCCGGCCAGCGCACCAATCATCCATGAAAACAGTGTAGATTTTCCACAGCCAGACGGCCCCATTAACGTGACAATGTCACCTTTATTGACTGTAAAGTTAACGTCTTCCAGTAAACAGGTTTCAGGCAAACGCAGCGAAACATTTTTCACGCAGAGCATTAGCGGAGTCCTTGTCTGACATAACCTACCCATTTTGCGACTAACGCGGTCAGGGCAAAAATAATAAGTGGCAATAGCAGTTGCCATAAGGCCTGGGTGGCGAGGATGCTGTTACTACCGCCGCTACTTAACGCTACCGCTTCGGTGGTGAGCGTCGAGAAACGTCCTGCTCCCAGCCACAGCGTCGGCATATACTGTGCAATACTGACTGAAAATCCGACAGCGAAGGCAATCAGCGCAGGGCGCAGCATTAGCGGACATTTCACGTAAAAGAAGATTTTGGCCCGTGACCAGCCCAGCGTCTGCGCAATCAATATTAATCGTGAATCGATGCGACGCCAGGCCGGTTGCAGGATGAACAGCATCCACGGCATCACCCACAGCAGATGCCCCCACACCACCGCAGTCCAGCAGCCATCCAGATTCAGCCATAGCGCCAGCGTGTACTGGCTCGCCACTAGCGGCAAGGCGGGTAATAATATGGGCAACCATAGCCACAACTGGCGACGCTGTGGCCCCCATTCCAGCCACAGCAACAACAGAACCAAAGCGATGAATGTTGCCACCAGTCCCATCGTCAGGCTATTGAGCAGCGCCTCGTTATTGATCGTCGACTGATCCGCGAGGATCGCCAGCAGAACCACACACAGCACACCGGTTAAGGGTAAAAAACTCGCCAGCGTAATGCCTGGCAATAAAGGCGTGGCAGGCTTACGAACGCCATCTACGCGGGGAATAGTACGCCGCCAGCTACGCCATAACAGATAACCAAGCAAAACGTAGGCGGCGAGTAACAGCATCAGCAGCAGGCTGGCAAGCGCGCCTTTTGTTTGTTGGTCAATGTCGCCCTGGGTTAACCACTGCCAGCTAATTACCGCAAGCGTCGGTGGATTACCTGGCCCAAGAATAATCGCCACATCCACGACCGACAGCGACCAGGCGACAATCGCCAGCATCGCCATTGCCAGCGCAGGCGCGACGGAGGGCAATAACAACCAGTTCAGGCATTGCCAGCGGCTGTAGCCCAGCGAATCCAGTACAATAACTTGCTGTACCAGGCGTTTTTCACTCAGTGCTGCCAATAAGATCCACAGCAGAAATGCGCTTTCTTTCACCGCCAGCGTGAAGCCCAGCCCAATACCCAATTTGTCCATTGGCGGAGTGAAATATGGGAAATAGTCATAAAGCAGCCCTCCGTCAGCAAAGAGCAGCAGGGCGCTGGTGGCAAAAGCCACGTGGGGGATGGCGAGTAGCCACGGCAGACGGGCGCACAGATGCTGCCATTTCGGCCCAGGCCATAGCGCTACTATCACCAGCAGGGCAATAAACAAAGCGCCGACCGCCGCAATGCTTGTCGACACCAGTGTTGCCAGTAATGCCTGCGGTAGCTGCGGATCGGCAAATAACGCCTGCCAGTGCGTCAGCGACATGGCAGGTGTTATCAGCGTGAAAGCCGACGGTACCAGCGGTGCGTAAATCACCGCCATCACCACCCACAGCAAAGAAATTAATGCGTACCGTAACGGCGTAGCCATTCTTGTTCCAGCGCATTTACCCAACCAGCATGCGGTTCCGCCAGGACCGGCGGCAGATCCTGCGGCATTCTTGATTGCAATGTTTCACGCTGCCCGGCAGGTAGTTTTTGCGGATCGAGAACTGAAGGATCGCCCCAGACAGCGGGATCCGCTTTACGCAGTTGTGCTTCAGGTGACAACAGGAAGTTGGCGACGACTTTTGCCGCAGCACTGGCAGTTGCGTTGGCTGGAATGGTGACGAAATGCACGTTGCCAATCATTCCCTCGCTAAAGCCAAAGCTGTAACTGCTGGTGGGTAAATCGCCGCTGGCGATTTTTTGCTGCGCATGAGCAGGATTAAAAGTCAGCGACAGGCGCAATGTGCCGGCTTTCAGCAGGGCATCCATTCGCGCGGGCGAGGGGGGGAAATCTTTTCCCTCACGCCATAAATACGGATGCAGCGCATCAAGATATTGCCACAAGGGCGCAGTGACACGGGCGAAAGTGGCATCGTCCGGCGCTTTTTTTAATGCAGCGGGATCGGGCGTCAGCATAATCAGCAGCTGTTCAAGAAACGCGGTGCCGGTAAAGTCTGGTGGGCGCGGATAGGTAACCGTACCAGGGGTGGCTTTGGCAAATTCCAGCAAGGCTTGCGGCGTTTGTGGTGGCTGTGGCGTAACATCGCGGCGAGCGATAAACGTCAATTGCGCGCCGCCCCAGGGCGATTCCGCACCTTGTGTCGGCACTGAAAAATCTTCCCGCACCGGCAGCTGTGTGTCGACATAGCGCCAGTTGGGCAGAGTCTCCGCCCAGTCAGTTTGCAGTAAATTAGCCTCTTTTAAGGTACGAAAGTTTTCGCCGTTCACCCAGAGCAGATCCACCGAGCCGCCCGTTTTACGTCCGGCAGCAGCTTCGGTCTGAATGCGCTTCACCGCGTCTGCGGCATCCGCCAGACGGACGATTTTCAGGTTTATAGCGTAATGGGTTTTCATCTCGTAGCTAACCCAGTCGAGATAGCGGTTAATTGCGGTATCGCCGCCCCAGGCGTTAAACCAGACGGTTTGCCCTTTGGCATCATTTTTAATTTCCTGCCAGTCACTGGCATGTGTTGCCAAAGAAAACAGCGATAACAATCCCAGCAACCATACACAATGGCGCATCATCTCTCCTTAAGAACGTTTGTCAGGAATACGGCACAGCCCCTGAGCGGGAATGTCCATGGCAGAATTAAAACGGGCTGACAGATTTTGCAAGCCGATCAATGCCGTCAGCTCGGTGAGCGCCTGGGCGTCAAAATGCGTAGTCAGTCGGGTGCGCAGGGCATCATCGACCGTTGGCGGCGTTACGCTTGCGGCTTCGGCGTACTCCAGCGCCAGCCGCTCTTCGTCGCTGAAGAGCGGGCTTTGTCGCCAATTAGCTACCGCCAGCAATTTATCGGTGCTGCCGGTACGCTCGGCGACTTTCATACTGGTGATATCCACGCAAAACTCACACAGACACATTTGCGCGATACGCGCGCTGACAAGCGATCGTACCACTGGATCGAGCGGTGAGCGTTTGCGCTCCAGCCAGCCAACAAACATCGACACCAGATAAAAGATAAACGGGATCCGCCCCCACCAGCGAATGGGGCTTAGCACCTCGCCGTAATGGCGACGGTGCAGCCACGCCTGCGGACGTAAAATGAAAGGAATTTTGCTAAGCGGCGGTAAACCCATCAGGCATTCCTCTTCTGGCGCTCAAGCCATATTTTCTTCGCCATAAAAATCACCACGGTCAGGGCAAACAAAATAAACAGTCCGGAGACAAACCAGAAAGTACCGCCTGTTAACATGCTGCCCGCCCAGGAATAAACAATAGTCGCCGGTAACTGACCAAGCCCGGTGGCGATAAAAAACGAGCGAAAACGTATTGAAGTCAAACCGGCAGCATAGCTGATTGGATCGAAAGGGACAAAAGGCAATAACCGACAGACCAGAATGGTGTGTTTGCCGTAGCGAGTGAAAAAGCCGTCCATACTGTCAAGCACGGTTTTGCCGGTTAATTTTTCCACCACTTCGCGGCCCATCACTCTGGCGATAAAAAAGCACAGCGCCGCGCCGGCCATCGAACTGGTCCACGACAGCAAGCCGCCCCAGAACGCGCCAAACAGCGACGCATTGGCAAAGGTGATCAAAAACGCAGGTAGCGGTGCAGCAATGGCCTGTAGAATCATCAACAAGAACGAAACAACTGCCGCCAGTGCGCCGTAAGACTGAATAAAGCGTTCTATACCCTGTTGATCCACGGCGGCAAACGCCGCAACGCTGCGATTGATAAACTCATGGACGCCGGGAAGCAGCGCCCATGCCAGCAGCATAGCGAACAACAGGATGATGAGGGTTATGCGGTAGTACCAGATTTTACGCGATTGCATCTTCATCATCCTTTATCCTGGTTTTATTCGGTGATTTTAAAGGTAACCGTTGCCAGCGTGTTATCTGCCGGGAGAACCGAGGCATTGCCTTTGAATTTCACTTCGCTGCGTTTTTCCACCGCACCATAAGTGTATGTCGCATTGCTGACGATACCGACCGGGCAACTATCCAGACATACCAGGCAGCCCGTTTTTTTCTCTTCAGCTGCCGTTAAATTACCGCCAAAGCGCATATCCAGTTTCTTGCTATTACTGTCAACAATCACTTCATCAAAGGAATACGCTTTTGCCGCTCCTTGCCAGTTAACTGAAATATCCAGTTTGCTGCCTGTGACATGAGTCGTTTCTTTATTATCCATCGTCATGTTTTCGCCCGGCGTACCTCCGGCCTCTTTCAGGGCTTCATAAAATGCTTTCGGCGTGGCATAACCCATAAACAGCGATTTATGTCCGTTGGAGCCATCTTTAAACACAATACCGTGGCGGGTATCGTCGGTTAGGAAACGCCCATTAATTTGCACCAGCATGGTTACCGTATGGTTATTGGCATCGACACGCAGCGGCTGGCTGTCCGAAAGCCCGTCGTATTCCACTTTTGCCGCCGTATTCTCTTTTTGCTCGCAGCCACTAAGCCCCGCAACGGCCAGTAAACACAGTGCAGCCAGTCCTTTTTTCCATGACACTGAATAATGTTGCAACATCGTTCTATCCTTCATTTTTAGGGTGAGTAAGTGGGCTGTGGCGCGAAGCAGACAGATCCACGTGTTTGTGACGAGCGTAGAGTTTGGCGAGCTGGACGAGAATAAACAGCGCCAGGCCCGCCAGACAGAGTTGTAAAATAAAGCGCAGCGTAATGCCTTCACTGGCAAGATCGCTGGCCATCACGGTATAAATCACTATTCCAGGCAGAGTGGTTAATGCCGAAATAAGGGTATAAGGCCAGAAGGCGATGGCGGTTAATCCGTAAGCGTAATTTTGAATATTGTATGGAAATAGCGGGATTAAGCGGGTCAGAATAAGAAAATCGATACCGTTACGCGTAATGCCTTTTTCAATAGCCTGAAAAGTGTGGCTATGGCCAACGTATTTCAGCAGTAAATCACGCCCCAGAAAGCGCGCCAACAGGAATGAGCACGACGAGGCTAGCGTGGCGGCAATTAACGAAAGTAGGGTTCCAGTTAGCGGACCAAAAACTATTCCACCGGCGATCACCAGTACGCTACCCGGTAGCAGAAAGAGGGTGGCGATGATGAATAACAGAATATAGAGGCTATAACCGAACAATCCGCTCTGGCGAATGAATGTCTGTAAGTGGGGTAAATCGGTGAGTAGATCGAATAAACCGAAAGCATGGATAGCGTAAATGACCAGCGCAAAAAATAGACAGGCAAAAAGAAATTTACGCTCAGCGTTCATCGTGGAGTTTCCTATATCAAACTTGATAATAGAGAAGTGGTCAGACAACTAAAAAACGCAGTGACGGTATAACAAAGGACGGCGGGCAACAAATCATTACTGACAGTTTGTTGATTTTTCTCAAGGTTAATTCTCCTGACCCCGTGCGAGCCAGGAGAACGGAGAAATTAGCGGCGGAAGGTGGCCCAGACAGGTGCGTGATCTGACGGTTTTTCCATACTGCGGATTTCATAGTCGATGCCGGTTTCTACGCAGCATTCCGCCAACGGCTGGCTGGCAAGCAGCAGATCGATACGCAGACCCCGGTTATCGTCAAAACCTTTTGAGCGGTAATCAAACCACGAGAAGCGATCTGCTGTTTGCGGATTCGCATGGCGGAAGGTATCGACCAGCCCCCAACTTATCAGCCTGTCCATCCATTCGCGTTCTTCCGGCAGGAAAGAACATTTACCAGTACGCAGCCAGCGTTTGCGGTTCTCTTCGCCAATGCCGATATCCAGGTCGGTGGGGCTGATATTCATATCGCCCATAATCAGCACTGGATTATCACGTTTGAGTTCGGTTTCCAGGTAGTTTTGCAGGTTCTGGTAAAACTGTGCTTTAGCCGGGAATTTTATGGGGTGGTCGCGGCTTTCGCCCTGCGGGAAGTAGCCGTTGATCACGGTGACATTGCCCAGCGGTGAGGGGATTTCCGCCATAATAATCCGCCGTTGTGCCTCTTCGCCGTCGCCTGGGAAGCCACGACGCACAGCAATCGGCGTCTCTTTGGTCAACAGCGCCACGCCGTAATGGCCTTTCTGCCCGTGATAAAACACGTTGTAGCCAAGCTTTGCCACTTCTTCGAGCGGAAACATATCATCATGAACTTTTGTCTCCTGCAGGCCAATCACATCAGGCTGGTGCTTGTCGACGATAGCTTCAAGCTGGTGTGGTCTGGCGCGCAGGCCGTTGATATTAAAAGAGACAAATTTCATAGTCGCTGCCATTTATTCTGATAATGAGTGCGTGGATGTTAGCAGAAATTCGTCTGACTTACTGCCTGTTGTTAAGTGATTTGATCGATGGTTGTTAATGATGTCAACGATGGCGCAAAAAATGCCCGCTTTTGGTGCGCGCTGCGTCAGAATGGCGCAGTAATTTCCAGTAAATTTCGTCAAAGATCACAATTCCAGAATTATATTTTACTTCTGCATAACATTGCGTTTTTTATTCTATTTATTCATCCACATGGCAAACACATTCACTTTATATGCACTTAAGGTGCATATCGTTCGGTTGTAACACATTGATTTCCAGTTAGTGACCGTCATTTATGCACTTTTCCCCCTGGCTGGCATGAACCCTGCAATCTACATTTACAGCGCAAACATTACTTATAATTAACATATAAATAACGAATTATTTACTGTAGAGGTCGCTATGTCTCAGCCAATTACGCGTGAAAACTTTGATGAATGGATGATACCTGTTTACGCTCCGGCACCGTTTATACCGGTACGTGGCGAAGGTTCGCGCTTGTGGGATCAGCAGGGGAAAGAGTATATCGACTTCGCGGGTGGCATTGCGGTAAACGCATTGGGTCATGCGCATCCCGAACTGCGCGAGGCGCTGAACGAACAGGCGAGTAAGTTCTGGCATACCGGCAACGGTTACACCAACGAGCCGGTACTGCGACTGGCGAAAAAATTGATCGACGCAACGTTTGCCGATCGCATTTTCTTTTGTAACTCCGGTGCGGAAGCCAACGAAGCGGCGCTAAAACTGGCGCGTAAATTCGCTCACGACCGCTACGGCAGCCATAAGAGCGGTATCGTGGCGTTCAAAAATGCGTTTCACGGGCGCACGCTGTTTACCGTCAGCGCAGGTGGGCAGCCAGCCTATTCACAGGATTTTGCGCCACTGCCGCCGGATATCCGTCATGCCGCGTATAACGATATTAACTCTGCCAGCGCGCTGATTGATGACTCCACCTGTGCGGTGATTGTTGAGCCCATCCAGGGGGAAGGCGGTGTGGTGCCAGCCAGCAACGCGTTTTTACAAGGTCTGCGTGAATTGTGTGACCGCCACAATGCTTTGCTGATTTTTGATGAAGTACAAACGGGCGTCGGGCGCACCGGGGAACTGTATGCCTATATGCACTACGGCGTGACGCCAGATCTGTTAACTACCGCCAAAGCGCTGGGCGGCGGTTTCCCCGTTGGCGCTCTGTTGGCAACCGAAGAATGCGCCAGCGTGATGACCGTTGGCACTCATGGCACCACCTATGGAGGTAATCCGCTGGCCTCGGCGGTGGCGGGTAAAGTGCTCGAACTTATCAACACGCCAGAAATGCTTAACGGTGTTAAGCAGCGTCACGACTGGTTTGTTGAACGTCTTAATACCATTAATCACCGCTGCGGTTTGTTCAGTGAAATTCGCGGCTTAGGTCTGCTGATTGGCTGTGTGCTGAATGCGGATTACGCCGGGCAAGCGAAACAAATTTCTCAGGAAGCGGCGAAAGCGGGCGTGATGGTACTGATTGCGGGTGGCAACGTGGTGCGTTTTGCGCCTGCGCTCAATGTCAGCGAAGAAGAGGTGACGACCGGCCTGGATCGTTTTGCTGCGGCCTGCGAACACTTTGTTAGCCGAGGTTCATCATGATGGTCATCCGTCCCGTTGAGCGCTCAGATGTCTCGGCGCTGATGCAGCTTGCCAGCAAAACGGGCGGCGGCCTGACGTCGCTTCCCGCCAATGAAGCCACGCTTTCGGCGCGTATCGAAAGGGCAATCAAAACCTGGCAGGGCGAACTGCCCAAAAGCGAGCAGGGCTATGTGTTTGTGCTGGAAGAGAGCGAGACAGGCACTGTGGCGGGGATTTGCGCCATAGAGGTAGCGGTTGGGCTGAACGATCCCTGGTACAACTATCGCGTCGGCACGCTGGTTCACGCTTCGAAAGAGCTGAATGTCTATAACGCGTTGCCGACGCTGTTTCTCAGTAACGATCACACTGGCAGCAGCGAGCTGTGCACGCTGTTTCTCGACCCGGACTGGCGCAAAGAGGGCAACGGCTATTTGCTGTCGAAATCGCGCTTTATGTTTATGGCGGCTTTTCGCGACAAGTTTAATGACAAAGTGGTCGCGGAAATGCGCGGGGTGATTGACGAACACGGCTATTCACCGTTCTGGCAAAGCCTCGGTAAACGCTTCTTTTCGATGGATTTTAGCCGCGCCGATTTTCTCTGCGGCACAGGGCAAAAGGCATTTATTGCAGAACTGATGCCGAAACATCCGATCTATACGGACTTTTTATCCCAGGAAGCACAGGACGTCATCGGTCAGGTACATCCGCAAACCGCGCCCGCGCGGGCGGTGCTGGAAAAAGAGGGCTTTCGCTACCGCAACTATATCGACATTTTCGACGGCGGGCCGACGCTGGAGTGTGACATTGACCGCGTTCGCGCTATCCGCAAAAGTCGGCTGGTGGAAGTAGCGGAAGGACAACCTGCACAGGGCGATTTTCCGGCTTGCCTGGTCGCCAATGAAAATTATCACCATTTCCGCGTGTTGCTGGTGCGAGTCGATCCGGCGACCGAACGTTTGATTTTAACCGCCGCACAACTGGATGCCCTCAAATGCCACGCCGGGGATCGCGTTCGTCTGGTGCGCCTGTGCGCAGAGGAGAAAACAGCATGACTTTATGGATCAACGGTGACTGGGTGACGGGCCAGGGCGCACAGCGCGTGAAGCGTAATCCGGTATCGGGCGAGGTGTTATGGCAGGGCAATGATGCCGATGCTGCTCAGGTTGAGCAGGCTTGTCGGGCTGCTCGTGCAGCGTTTCCGCGTTGGGCGCGGCTCTCCTTTGGCGATCGTCAGGTAAGAGTTGAACGATTTGCCGCACTGCTGGAAAGCAACAAAGCCGAATTAACCGCGATTATTGCCAGAGAAACCGGCAAACCGCGTTGGGAAGCGGCAACCGAAGTGACGGCGATGATCAATAAGATCGCGATATCAATCAAGGCGTATCACGCTCGTACGGGAGAGCAGCGCAGTGAAATGCCCGATGGAGCAGCGAGCTTGCGCCATCGTCCACACGGCGTGCTGGCAGTGTTTGGACCGTACAATTTCCCCGGACATCTGCCTAACGGGCATATCGTTCCGGCGCTGCTGGCAGGTAACACGATAATCTTTAAACCCAGCGAACTAACCCCCTGGAGCGGCGAGGCAGTCATGCGTTTATGGCAGCAGGCAGGTTTGCCGTCGGGCGTGCTGAATCTGGTGCAGGGTGGGCGCGAAACCGGTCAGGCACTCAGTGCACTGGAGGATCTCGACGGCTTGCTGTTTACCGGCAGCGCCAATACCGGCTACCAGTTACATCGCCAGCTTTCCGGTCAGCCGGAAAAAATTCTTGCCCTCGAAATGGGCGGCAATAACCCGCTGATTATTGATGACGTGGTGGATATCGACGCCGCTGTCCATCTGACTATCCAGTCGGCATTTGTCACTGCCGGGCAACGCTGCACCTGCGCCCGCCGTTTATTGGTGAAAAGCGGGGCGCAGGGCGATGCGTTTCTTGCTCGCCTGGTTGCCGTCAGCCAGCGGTTAACGCCGGGGAAATGGGATGACGAACCGCAGCCGTTTATTGGCGGGCTGATTTCTGAACAGGCCGCACAGCAGGTGGTTACTGCCTGGCAGGAACTGGAAGCATTGGGCGGGCAAACGCTGCTTGCGCCACGTTTGCTACAAGCGGGAGCATCGTTGCTGACGCCAGGGATCGTTGAAATGACGGGCGTTTCAGGCGTGCCGGATGAAGAAGTGTTTGGGCCGCTACTTCGCGTATGGCGGTATGACACTTTTGATGGGGCGATTAAGATGGCGAATAACACCCGCTTTGGCCTCTCTTGTGGGCTGGTTTCCCCAAAACGGGAAAAGTTCGAGCAACTGTTACTGGAAGCGCGGGCAGGGATTGTTAACTGGAACAAACCGCTTACTGGAGCCGCCAGTACCGCGCCATTCGGCGGCATTGGCGCTTCCGGCAACCATCGCCCCAGCGCCTGGTATGCCGCAGATTATTGTGCCTGGCCGATGGCAAGCCTGGAGTCGGACTCGTTAACGTTGCCCGCAACGCTTAACCCCGGGCTGGATTTTTCCGATGAGGTGGCGCGATGAATGCCAGGGAAGTCAATTTCGACGGACTGGTGGGGCTGACGCACCATTACGCTGGCCTATCGTTTGGTAATGAAGCCTCCACCAGCCATCGTTTTCAGGTATCTAATCCACGACTGGCGGCGAAGCAGGGCTTACTGAAAATGAAAGCCCTTGCCGATGCGGGATTTCCCCAGGCGGTGATCCCGCCGCACGAGCGTCCGTTTATTCCGGTGCTGCGTCAGTTGGGATTCAGCGGCAGCGATGAACAGGTACTGGAAAAGGTTGCCCGCCAGGCACCACACTGGCTTTCCAGCGTCAGTTCAGCATCGCCAATGTGGGTAGCTAATGCGGCCACGGTCGCGCCATCCGCTGATACGCTGGATGGCAAAGTGCATTTCACGGTCGCCAACCTGAACAATAAATTTCACCGTTCGCTGGAAGCCCCCGTCACCGAATCGCTGTTAAACGCCATTTTTAACGATAAAGAGAAATTCACCCTCCATTCGGCGTTGCCGCAGGTGGCATTACTCGGTGATGAGGGAGCGGCAAACCACAATCGCCTCGGCGGTCATTACGGCGAACCCGGTGTGCAGATTTTTGTTTACGGGCGAGAAGAGGGTAACGGTACGCGGCCTTCCCGCTATCCGGCGCGACAGACTCGCGAAGCCAGCGAGGCGGTGGCCAGGCTGAATCAGGTGAATCCCCAACAGGTGATTTTCGCCCAGCAAAACCCGGACGTTATCGACCAGGGCGTTTTTCATAATGACGTGATTGCCGTGAGCAACCGCCAGGTACTGTTTTGCCATCAGCAGGCATTTGCTCGCCAGGCGCAATTACTGGCAAACCTGCGTGCGCGGGTCAATGGTTTTATGGCGATAGAAGTTCCGGCGTCGCAGGTTTCTGTGTCTGATGCGGTGTCTACGTATCTGTTTAACAGCCAACTGCTGAGTCGCGATGATGGTTCGATGATGCTGGTGCTGCCACAGGAGTGTCGGGAACATGCAGGAGTATGGCGTTATCTCAATGAACTCCTTACTGCTGACAACCCGATAAGCTCACTAAAAGTTTTTGATTTGCGCGAAAGTATGGCAAACGGCGGAGGCCCTGCGTGCCTGCGGTTGCGCGTGGTGTTGACGGATGAAGAACGTCAGGCGGTGAATCCGGCGGTGATGATGAACGATACGTTGTTTAATGCGCTCAATGACTGGGTGGATCGTTACTACCGCGATCGTCTTACTGCTGCCGATCTGGCCGACCCGCAATTGCTGCGTGAAGGGCGGGAAGCGCTGGATGCGTTGACTCAATTACTGAATCTCGGTTCGGTTTACCCGTTCCAGCGCGAGGGAGGGGAGAATGGATAATTTTCTCACTCTGACATTAAAGGGTAAAAAACCTGTCATCACCGAGAGAGAAATCAACGGCATTCGCTGGCGCTGGCTGGGGGATGGCGTGCTGGAACTGACGCCATTAACCCCACCGCAAGGCGCGTTGGTGATTTCGGCGGGGATCCACGGTAATGAAACGGCGCCTGTAGAAATGCTGGACGCCTTACTTGGCGCAATTTATCACGGTGAAATTAAGTTACGCTGGCGCTTGTTGGCAATCCTCGGAAATCCCCCTGCGCTCAAGCAAGGAAAGCGCTATTGCCATAGCGATATGAACCGGATGTTTGGCGGACGCTGGCAGCAATTTGCCGAAAGCGGCGAAACCTGCCGCGCCCGCGAGCTGGAACAGTGCCTGGAAGATTTTTATCAGCAGGGGAAGGAGTCTGTGCGCTGGCATCTTGATCTGCATACCGCCATCCGCGGTTCGTATCACCAGCGGTTTGGTGTTTTACCGCAACGAGAACTTCCCTGGGACGAAAGTTTTCTGACATGGCTGGGCGCGGCAGGGCTGGAGGCGTTGGTGTTTCATCAGGCGCCAGGCGGCACGTTTACCCATTTCAGCTGCAAACATTTTGGCGCACTGGCGTGTACGCTGGAGCTAGGCAAAGCACTGCCGTTTGGGCAAAACGAGCTTCGTCAGTTTGCGCCAACCACCAATGCAATTGCTACGCTGTTAGCAGGGGCAAGTGTCGGTATAGAGAGAAAACTGCCCCAGCGTTACCGGGTGGTTTCGCAGATTACCCGTCACACTGCTGCTTTCGAGTTGCATATGGCGAGCGAGACGCTGAATTTCACGCCGTTTAAGAAAGGAACGTTATTGGCGCAGGATGGTGAGGAACGTTTTACCGTGACTCATGATATTGAATATGTGTTATTCCCCAATCCACTGGTGGCGTTGGGATTACGCGCGGGATTAATGCTGGAAAAAATAACCTAGCACTTGCCCGCAGAAAGGTTTCTGCGGGTATTTAATAACGGCTTTCGGAATAATACGGATTAATCCTGGGTGTTTGCTTTATTTATCACCATTTATCAGGTATAGTCCTTCATAATTTCTGCAAAATCATTGTGTTGTAATATTTGTTCATCACTTTCCTTCAATTTTTCTTTTTTTCTCCATAATTGGCGAGAAAATGTTTTTTATACTTTCATTGATTTACCGTTGCTCTGATTAATTGACGCTAAACTCAGTAAAGTTAATCTCGTCAACACGGCAAGTTACTTAAGAAAGCCGTAATAAATAACTGAAAGGAAGGATATAGAATATGCGTAAATTAACTGCACTGTTTGTTGCCTCTACCCTGGCTCTTGGCGCGGCTAACCTGGCCCACGCCGCTGACACCACTACCGCAGCACCGGCTGACGCGAAGCCGATGATGCATCATAAAGGCAAGTTCGGTCCGCATCAGGACATGATGTTCAAAGACCTGAACCTGACCGACGCGCAGAAACAGCAGATTCGTGAAATCATGAAAGGCCAGCGTGACCAGATGAAACGTCCGCCGCTGGAAGAACGCCGCGCAATGCATGACATCATCGCCAGCGATACTTTCGACAAAGCAAAAGCTGAAGCGCAGATTGCTAAAATGGAAGAACAGCGCAAAGCTAACATGCTGGCGCACATGGAAACCCAGAACAAGATTTACAACATCCTGACGCCGGAGCAGAAAAAGCAATTTAATGCTAATTTTGAGAAGCGTCTGACAGAACGCCCAGCGGGAAAAGGTAAAATGCCTGCAACTGCTGAATAATCTTTCAGCCAAAAAACTTAAGACCGCCGGTCTTGTCCACTACCTTGCAGTAAGGCGGTGGACAGGATCGGCGGTTTTCTTTTATGCGCCTGTGCCTGTCATTTTTGCAAAAACGCTAAGGTAAATCATACGAGTTGCCGATAACAATCCACGGTTGCCTGAGCGATAACAATGAAAAGAGCATGCCCGGAGCGAGTATGGAATACTTTGATATGCGTAAAATGTCGGTGAACCTGTGGCGAAACGCTGCCGGTGAAACTCGTGAGATCTGTAGTTTTCCCCCTGCGAAACGTGATTTTTACTGGCGTGCCAGCATTGCGTCCATTGCGGCCAATGGTGAATTTTCTTTATTTCCTGGGATGGAAAGAAGTGTGACGCTGCTGGAAGGCGGTGAGATGCTTCTTGAAAGCGCAGACCGTTTTAGTCATACCTTAAAGCCGTTACAGCCTTTTGCTTTTGCGGCGGACCAGGTGGTAAAAGCGAAACTGACGGAAGGGCAGATGTCGATGGATTTCAACATTATGACGCGCCTGGATGCCTGTAAGGCGAAAGTCAGAATTGCCGATCGCACGTTCACCACTTTTGGTTCACGCGGTGGGGTGGTGTTTGTGATTAGCGGGGCATGGCAACTGGGCGAAAAATTGTTAACCACCGACCAGGGCGCGTGCTGGTACGATGGCAAACACACCCTGCGGCTTTTGCAACCGCAAGGCAAACTGCTGTTCAGTGAAATTAACTGGCTTGCAGGCCATTCACCGGATCAAGTTCAGTAATTTCATAGCGACCGGAAAGTAGTGGTTTACAAAGAATTTTATAACCATCGTGATCGAATCCAGCAGGCGTACGGATCAACGTTGCCGCCTCTTCCAGCGAATTAACCGCCCCCAGCCACAGCCAGTTATGAATAATATGGTATTGGGTCATTTCCGGGTGCTGTTCTTTCAACGCCACCGCACCTTGCCACGGCCAGCAGATCACCCGCAAACGTTCCAGCGACTGGAGCAGACGTTGAGCATGATCTTCATGGCTCTCTTTTCCGCAGCACGCTCCGGCGCAACGTTTTAGCGCTGAACGAAAGCAAGCACGACCGCGGCTCAGCGGTTCCAGCCCGAGCAGGCCATAACAGAGCTTTTGTTCATCGGCGATTGTCTGTAATGCCTGTAATGCCGAGCGGCGATTGGCAAACAGGCCAAACAGGTTTGGCGCAGTAGAAAAATCCACGTCTTTGGCGTACACCACATCCACGCGTTTTTCATTCAGTTGCAGGGCGCAGAGCTGACGGTTGCGGCGCAACCGTTTATTAAACAAAGGCTGTTGCTCTTTGATTAGACGCGCTTCAAGGAGCAGGGCGCCGATTTCGCCCGCGGTACATATCCAGCTAATGCGTCGGGATTGTCGCAGCATGGCCGCTTCATCCGGGGTACGTAAATGGGAAAGGACGCGGCTGCGGATGTTAACGCTTTTGCCGATATAGAGCGGCATAGTGTTACTTTCACCATGAAACAGATACACACCGGGTCGGGTGGGTAAGTCAGTAAGAAATGAACGTAAATGTTCGGGATATTCATAAATTGCCGCCGCTTCAAATTCGAGCCGCGGGGAAGTTAAACGCCGTACCACTGTTTACTCCGAATGCTGGTCATTTATCCAGTATAGCGGGTGGGTGGCGATTAAAAAAGAGGCAAGGCCGATGACAAAGCTAACACTGCCTGATGCGCTACGCTTATCAGGCCTACTCGACTCCTGCAATGTATTGAATTTGCAAAGTTTTACAGGCCGGATAAGACGCTTACGCCATATCCGGCATGTATAAAGTGTTTGGTGTCGACAATCTCAGGCGGGGAGGCCGCACTGTTTATTTTTTCCAGAAATCATCGAAAACCGTAATGGGTGGGCGGCGTTTATGCTCGGTTTTCAGATACCAGTTCTCAATCGTTCTGGCGACCTGTTCCGGGACATTTTTCCCTTCAAGATAGTCATCGATATTTTCATACGTTACGCCGAGCGCGACTTCATCTGGCAGTGACGGGCGGTCATCTTCCAGGTCGGCTGTGGGTGCCTTCTTATAGAGATGCTCAGGGCAACCTAACGCTGCCAGTAACTGTTTACCCTGACGTTTGTTTAGACGATACAGAGGGTTAATGTCTGTGCCACCATCACCATATTTAGTGAAGAATCCAGTAATGGCTTCTGCCGCATGATCGGTGCCAATTACGACGCCATTAGTCATACCCGCAATGCTGTATTGCGCTTTCATCCGCTCACGTGCTTTTTCATTGCCACGCACAAAATCGCTCAGTTCGATACCTGCTTCCCGCAATGCCTGTTCACTGGCGAGTACCGCGCCCTTGATATTGACGGTTAATACGCGATCCGGCTGAATAAAGGCAATGGCGTCCTGGCAATCTTGTTCGTCGGCCTGAACACCGTAGGGAAGGCGCACGGCGATAAATTGCAGTGATTCATTACCGGTTTCCTGGCGCAGTTCATTAATTGCCATCTGACACAACTTACCGGCAAGGGTAGAGTCCTGACCACCGCTAATGCCGAGTACCAGTGATTTAATGAACGGGTAGGTTTGTAGATAGCTTTTCAGAAAATCGACGCTGCGACGAATTTCCTCTTCAGCATTAATCTGCGGTTTGGCGCCCAGCGCCTTTATTATTTGTTGCTGCAATGTCATTGAACCCCTCCAGACAAAAAAATAAAACTTCCTTAAAGCTAACCCGTTGCTACAGAAACGACAAGCGACAGCAGGTTGAATGGTGGTTAAAACGTCATACAGGAATCCTCTGAAAGCGACACCGTTTCGCTCTCAGGCTTGAAAAAGCCCCCGATGTATTCCAGGCTTATCTAACACGCTGATAAACAAGAGGACGGAATATGAACAAGAATATGGCAGGAATTCTGGGTGCAGCGGCGGTATTAACCATGCTGGCAGGTTGTACGGCGTATGATCGTACCAAAGACCAGTTTGTACAGCCTGTGGTGAAAGACGTCAAAAAAGGCATGAGCCGGGCGCAGGTTGCACAAATTGCGGGTAAACCTTCGTCTGAAGTGAGCATGATCCATGCTCGTGGTACTTGCCAGACCTACATTCTGGGTCAACGTGATGGTAAAGCAGAAACCTATTTTGTCGCGTTAGATGATACCGGGCATGTGATCAACACCGGCTATCAGACCTGTGCCGAATACGACACTGATCCGCAGGCTGCGAAGTAATTCCTTCATCTGAAAGCTTGAGTCACAACGAAAACCGGCCATTGTGCCGGTTTTTTTATGCGCGTGTTCTTATTTGTTGACGCGAATTATTTAACCGAAATGTGAAGGTGGTCATAACAGCAGGTCAAGGAGAGACAATTTGTATAGTCAAAGAAATACTATTGCTCAGGTCAATACCGTATACTCTTTTCAGCCACCAAAAAAAGTCATGTTGGTTTCGCAAGTTACCCAGAGCATGGAAGCAGGTGAAGGCTTGCGGAGTGTCTGGCTGACAGATAATCGTTGATGAGGGCAGTTTTATGGAAAAGAAACACATTTATCTGTTTTGTTCTGCGGGCATGTCTACCTCTTTACTGGTATCAAAAATGCGCGCTCAGGCAGAAAAATATGAAGTTCCGGTCATTATTGAAGCATTTCCAGAAACGCTGGCTGGTGAAAAAGGGCTGAATGCCGATGTTGTTTTATTAGGGCCGCAGATTGCTTATATGTTGCCCGAAATTCAGCGTTTGTTACCCAACAAACCGGTGGAAGTAATTGACTCGTTGTTATATGGCAAAGTCGATGGTTTAGGCGTGCTTAAGGCTGCAGTTGCAGCAATTAAAAAAGCCGCAGCAAATTAATTTTTAAATTTTCCCGTCAAAGAGTTATTTCATAAATCTATACCGCAATATTTGAATTGCGGTTTTTAAGGGTATTTTTCTATGAGTAATGTTATTGCATCGCTTGAAAAGGTACTCATCCCTTTTGCAGTTAAAATAGGAAAGCAACCGCACGTTAATGCAATCAAAAACGGTTTTATTCGCTTAATGCCGTTAACCCTCGCAGGGGCTATGTTTGTATTAATTAATAACGTTTTCCTTAGCTTTGGGGAGGGGTCGTTTTTTTTATTCCTTAGGTATTCGCCTCGACGCCTCGACCATTGAAACACTCAATGGTCTGAAAGGTATTGGCGGAAATGTTTATAACGGAACATTGGGGATTATGTCTTTAATGGCACCGTTCTTTATCGGCATGGCGCTGGCAGAAGAGCGTAAAGTCGATGCGCTGGCAGCGGGATTGTTATCCGTTGCGGCGTTTATGACCGTCACGCCTTATAGCGTCGGCGAGGCTTATGCCGTCGGCGCTAATTGGTTAGGCGGCGCAAATATCATCTCCGGGATTATTATCGGCCTGGTGGTGGCAGAAATGTTTACCTTTATTGTCCGCCGCAACTGGGTAATTAGACTGCCTGATAGCGTACCTGCGTCGGTATCGCGTTCTTTCTCTGCATTGATTCCCGGCTTTATTATTCTTTCCGTGATGGGGATTATTGCCTGGGCGCTGACGACCTGGGGTACAAACTTCCATCAGATCATTATGGATACTATCTCGACGCCGCTGGCATCGTTGGGCAGTGTGGTTGGCTGGGCGTATGTGATTTTTGTTCCACTGCTGTGGTTCTTCGGTATTCACGGCGCGCTGGCGCTGACTGCACTGGACAACGGCATCATGACGCCGTGGGCGTTGGAAAACATCGCGACCTACCAGCAATATGGTTCCGTCGAAGCGGCATTAGCTGCCGGTAAGACCTTCCATATCTGGGCCAAGCCGATGCTGGACTCCTTTATTTTCCTCGGTGGTAGTGGTGCGACCCTGGGCCTGATTCTGGCTATCTTTATTGCTTCTCGCCGTGCTGATTATCGTCAAGTGGCAAAACTGGCACTGCCGTCCGGCATCTTCCAGATTAACGAACCGATTCTGTTTGGTCTGCCGATTATTATGAACCCGGTGATGTTTATCCCGTTTGTGCTGGTACAACCGATTCTGGCGGCGATCACCCTGGCGGCATATTACATGGGCATTATTCCACCAGTGACCAACATTGCGCCGTGGACCATGCCAACCGGTCTGGGAGCCTTCTTTAACACCAACGGTAGCGTTGCCGCCTTACTGGTCGCACTCTTCAACCTCGGTATCGCCACGCTGATTTATCTGCCATTTGTTGTGGTGGCTAACAAAGCACAAAACGTGATTGATAAAGAAGAGAGTGAAGAAGATATTGCTAACGCGCTGAAATTTTAATCGATACCGGCACAGGTAACGCTGTGCCGGGTAAGGAAAGTGAGGAACTGAGTATGATGGATCTCGACAATATCCCGGATACGCAAACCGAAGCCGAAGAACTGGAAGAAGTGGTGATGGGGCTTATCATCAATTCCGGGCAGGCGCGCAGTCTGGCGTATGCGGCGCTGAAACAGGCAAAGCAGGGCGATTTTGCTGCAGCAAAAGCGATGATGGATCAGTCACGAATGGCGTTGAATGAAGCGCATCTGGTACAGACGAAACTGATTGAAGGCGATGCGGGCGAAGGTAAGATGAAAGTGAGTCTGGTGCTGGTCCACGCCCAGGATCATTTAATGACCTCAATGCTTGCACGTGAACTGATTAGCGAATTAATTGAGCTTCATGAAAAATTGAAGGCATAAGGAGTTGATGATGCAGCCAGTGATTAACGCGCCGGAAATTGCCACAGCCCGTGAACAACAACTGTTTAATGGCAAAAACTTCCATGTGTTTATCTACAACAAAACTGAGAGTATCAGTGGGCTGCATCAACACGACTATTATGAATTCACCCTGGTGTTAACGGGGCGTTATTACCAGGAGATAAACGGTAAACGCGTGTTGCTGGAGCGGGGCGATTTTGTCTTTATTCCGTTGGGCTCGCACCATCAAAGTTTTTATGAGTTTGGCGCCACGCGTATATTAAATGTTGGGATCAGCAAACGTTTTTTTGAGCAACATTATCTGCCGTTGTTGCCTTATTGCTTCGTCGCATCACAGGTATACCGGACCAATAACGCTTTTCTCACCTATGTGGAAACGGTCATCTCTTCACTGAATTTCCGTGAAACCGGGCTGGAAGAGTTTGTTGAGACAGTGACTTTTTATGTTATCAACCGCTTACGTCATTACCGTGAAGAACAGGTAATTGATGATGTGCCGCAGTGGCTGAAAGGCACGGTTGAAAAGATGCATGATAAAGAGCAGTTTAGTGAAAATGCGCTGGAAAATATGGTGATACTGTCGGCGAAATCGCAGGAATATTTGACGCGTGCGACCCAGCGATATTATGGCAAAACACCAATGCAGATTATTAATGAAATTCGCATTAATTTTGCCAAAAAACAACTGGAAATGACCAACTATTCGGTAACGGATATTGCATTTGAAGCCGGTTATAGTAGCCCAAGCTTGTTTATTAAAACGTTTAAGAAACTGACCTCGTTTACACCCAATAGTTATCGTAAAAAATTGACTGAATTTAATCAGTAGCCATTGTGTCAGAACACTAAATTTACATGCTTGCTCTGTATAACCTGGTATTTCCGGGTTATTCCTGACTTAGCGGCAGGCACGACGAATATCAGTATTTCCTAATGAAGGGAGAAATTATGAGCCAGAAATTAAAAGTCGTCACTATTGGTGGCGGGAGCAGCTATACCCCGGAATTACTGGAAGGGTTTATTAAACGTTATCACGAATTGCCGGTGAGTGAATTATGGCTGGTGGACGTCGAAGAGGGTAAAGCGAAGCTGGATATTATTTTCGATCTCTGCCAGCGGATGATTGATAACGCTGGTGTACCAATGAAGCTTTATAAAACGCTCGATCGCTGCGAAGCATTGAAAGATGCCGATTTCGTCACCACCCAGCTGCGCGTAGGTCAATTACCAGCACGCGAGCTCGATGAACGTATTCCGTTAAGTCATGGTTATCTCGGCCAGGAAACCAACGGTGCCGGTGGCCTGTTTAAAGGTCTGCGTACTATTCCGGTGATTTTTGACATAGTCAAAGATGTTGAAGAATTCTGCCCCAATGCCTGGGTGATTAACTTTACGAACCCAGCGGGAATGGTCACCGAAGCAGTCTATCGTCATACCGGATTTAAACGCTTTATCGGCGTGTGTAATATTCCGATTGGCATGAAGATGTTTATCAGCGATGTTTTAGCGTTGAATGAGAACGATGATTTATCTATCGATCTTTTCGGGCTGAACCACATGGTGTTTATTAAAGATGTGCTGGTAAATGGCAAGTCTCGCTTTGCCGAATTGCTTGATGGTGTGGCATCCGGGCAGTTAAAAGCGTCTGGCGTAAAAAATATTTTCGATCTGCCGTTTAGCGAAGGCTTAATTCGCTCACTGAATCTGTTGCCGTGCTCGTATCTGCTTTATTACTTCAAGCAAAAAGAGATGCTGGCGATTGAAATGGGTGAGTATTATAAAGGCGGCGCACGTGCACAGGTGGTACAGAAAGTCGAGAAACAACTCTTTGACCTGTATAAAAATCCGGACCTGAAAGTTAAGCCGAAAGAACTGGAACAGCGCGGCGGGGCATATTACTCAGATGCGGCGTGTGAAGTGATTAATGCTATCTACAACGACAAGCAAGCAGAACATTACGTTAATATCCCGCATCATGGGCATATTGATAATATCCCGGCAGACTGGGCGGTAGAAATGACCTGTACACTGGGGCGCGATGGCGCGACGCCACATCCACGCATTACACACTTCGATGACAAAGTGATGGGCTTGATTCATACCATCAAAGGTTTTGAGATTGCCGCCAGCCACGCAGCCCTTAGCGGTGAATTTAACGATGTGTTACTGGCGCTCAACCTTAGCCCGCTGGTGCATTCCGATCGTGACGCGGAACTGCTGGCAAGAGAGATGATTCTGGCGCATGAGAAGTGGTTGCCAAACTTTGCTGACTGCATTGCAGAACTCAAAAAAGCACATTAACTGAGGCTGATTATGGAACGCTTACTGATTGTTAATGCTGATGACTTTGGCTTAAGTAAAGGCCAGAACTACGGCATTATCGAGGCCTGTCGTAATGGTATTGTCACCTCAACGACGGCGCTGGTGAATGGGGAAGCTATCGACCATGCGGTGCGGTTAAGTCGTGATGAACCGAGTCTGGCAGTTGGGATGCACTTTGTCCTTACACTGGGCAAGCCGCTGACTGAAATGCCTGGGCTGACCCGGCAAGGTGTGCTGGGGAAATGGATCTGGCAGCTGGCAGAAGACGATGCCTTACCACTGGAAGAAATTTCTCAGGAACTCGCCCGCCAGTATCTGCGATTCATTGAATTGTTTGGCCGCAAACCAACACATCTTGATAGTCATCATCATGTGCATATGTTCCCGCAGATTTTCCCGATTGTGGCGAAGTTTGCGGCTGAAGAGGGGATTGCGTTGCGTATTGATCGCCAGCCAGTATTTAACGACGGTGATTTACCCGCTAATCTGCGCAGTTCACAGGGCTTCAGTAGTGCATTCTATGGTGAAGAGATCAGTGAATCACTGTTCCTGCAAGTGTTGGATGATTCCAGTCATCGCGGTGAACGCTCACTGGAAGTGATGTGCCATCCTGCGTTTGTCGATAATACAATTCGCCAGAGTGCTTACTGTTTCCCGCGGTTAGCGGAACTGGATGTGTTAACGTCGGCGTCGTTGAAGTATGCCATTGCCGAGCGTGGTTATCGGTTGGGTAGTTATCTGGATGTGTAGGTAAGGCTGTTTTTCCGGATGCGGCGTAAATGCCTTATTCGGCATACAATATATTGAAATTTCATAGCATTATGAACATCCGGTAGGCCTGATAAGCGCAGCGCATCAGGCAAAGGTGGCGCAGTTGCGCCACCCATATTTACGCCGGAATTTTGTCAATCTTAGGCATACGTGACCAGACGCGGTGCGCCGCCATTAGCGTTAACAGTTCATCCATAAAACTACCGTCGGCGCTGTCGGCTTCCACAACCCCTTCTTCACCTTTGTCATCCACCTTAATTGTCGCTTTGAACTTGCGGGCGTCTCCCGCCAGCGCAATCGGTTTAAGGTGTTTGTAGGCTTCCATCAGGTAATAGTTCGCATCGCCGTTGTCTGCGATATCCGCAATATTACCGCAAGGGACAATGACCGCATCCACCGTCAGCGAAGGCGCTCCGGCAAAGGTAGCGGCTATAGGCAATACCGTACCGTCATCGGCGGTCACTTCGCCCATTCGTGAATAAAGCAGTTTGGCATGAACGCCTTTGGCTTTCAGCGCATTGAGAATGGCCAGCAGGTCTGCCGATCTCACTTCATCATTAAGCAAAATCGCTGTCACACGGCCTTTGACATCACCGTCAGGAATGGCATACAGACTTAATGTTGGGGCATTTTTCAGACCGTTGATGTTCGGTGGCGGGGTAATATTCAGTTGTTCATCAGTCAGTTCGATACCGAGATTTTCCGCCACAGCCTGCGCCAGAGTGACATCGATATGTGCCAGTTGATCAACGACGCGTTCACGAATATACGGACGAGCAACTTTGCTCAATTCAAAGCTGAAAGCGTCGATAATGTGGCGCTGTTCAAACGGCGTCTGGCTTAGCCAGAACAGACGCGGATGGGAATAATATTCGCCAAACGATGGGCTGCGTTCGCGGACTTTGTTGCCTTCTACACGTTCCTGGTATGATTCAAATCCGCCGCGTTTCGGCCCCGGCGGTGTTTCGCGCGGCCAGTTGTCGTTGATCGAGTTTGGTTCGTAGTTTGCCGGATTTGTGTCGATTCCCATGCGGTGCATGCCGTCACGCTGGAAATTATGGTAAGGGCAGGTCGGGCGGTTAATAGGAATTTCATGGAAATTCGGCCCACCAAGACGACTGATTTGTGTATCGGTATAAGAGAACAAACGCCCCTGCAATAACGGGTCGTTAGTGAAATCCAGACCGGGAACAATATGCCCTGGATGGAAAGCTACCTGTTCGTTTTCGGCAAAGAAGTTATCCGGGTTGCGGTTAAGCACCATTTTGCCGACGCGCTGTACCGGCACCAGTTCTTCCGGGATAAGTTTGGTTGGATCGAGAAGGTCGAAATCAAACTTGAATTCGTCTTCTTCCGGGATTAACTGGAAGCCCAGTTCGTATTCCGGGAAATCGCCTGCTTCAATGGCTTCCCACAGCTCTCGGCGGTGGAAGTCCGGGTCACGTCCGGTGAGTTTCTGCGCTTCATCCCATACCAGCGAGGCTTTACCGGCCAGTGGTTTCCAGTGGAAACGCACAAACGTCGCTTTCCCTTCGGCGTTAATCAGGCGGAAAGTGTGAATGCCGAAACCTTCCATCGTACGGTAGCTGCGCGGGATCCCGCGATCCGACATCGCCCATATCACGTTATGCAGCGTTTCCGGTTGCAGGGAAACATAATCCCAGAATGTGTCGTGGGCGCTACCTCCCTGTGGTATCGCCCAGTGCGGTTCCGGTTTTACCGCATGAACAAAATCGGGGAATTTATGCGCATCCTGAATAAAGAAGACAGGCGTATTGTTACCCACAAGATCAAAAATACCTTCTTCGGTATAGAACTTGGTGGCGAAACCACGGATATCACGCACAGTATCTGCCGAACCAGCGCCACCCTGAACGGTAGAGAAACGCACGAACACCGGGGTAATTTTGTTCGGATCTGACAGGAAGTCGGCTTTGGTAATATCGCTTAAGTTTTTATACGGCTGGAAATAACCGTGAGCGGCAGAGCCACGCGCGTGAACGATACGTTCCGGGATACGTTCATGGTCGAAGTGGGTGATTTTCTCGCGCAGAATAAAATCTTCCAGCAGCGTTGGACCACGGCTACCGGCACGCAGTGAGTTTTGATCGTCAGCGATGCGCACGCCCTGATTGGTGGTCAGCGCATAATTTTCACTACCTTTACGTACATCTGCCAGGGAGTTGAGTTTTTCGTTACGCGTATTAGGGGATTTCAGACTGCCTGGCGCGGTAGGCTGCGCGCCTGGCGGGGTCGGTTCAGCCGCTGGACGATGAGAGCCGTCCTCAGGTGCCAGTGAGTCCATTCCTGGTTTCGCTTCGTTCGAGTCGTGCAGGGGGGACTGGTGCTGATGTGGGTTCTTTTCGTAATGTTGCGACATTGAACTCGTCTCCTTATTTCATTGCTGAAAGGGCCGCTTTTTTGGTCAAAAAACCCTCTAACTATAGACCATCGGGGATGTCTCGCTCTGGAAGTGGTGTCGGCGAAAGTATTTGAAGATGTACGCAAAGCAGGACGGACGTGGGCTAAATCGGCTAAACTACATTTTTTCTGATTTTTAATATGCGTTTAGTGAAGCCAGTAATGAAGAAACCGCTACGTCAGCAAAACCGCCCGATTATTAGCTATGTCCCGCGCACGGAACCTGCGCCGCCGGAGCATGCGATTAAAATGGATTCGTTTCGTGATGTCTGGATACTACGTAGCAAATATGTGGCGTTTGTTCTGGTGGGGGAGTCATTCTTGCGCTCACCGGCGTTTAGTGTGCCGGAGGCGGCCCAGCGCTGGGCGAATCAGATTCGACAAGAGAATGAGGTCGAAGAGTAAAAAAACGCCTGTCGGGATGACAGGCGTTTTGCGTTATAAGCCAGGGTTAACGGTGAGCCAGTTCGGCGTCATCTTCGCTATCCAGAATGGATTTATCGGTCTGCTTCAGCCACTGGCTGGTCAGTGTACCTGCGGTCATAGAACCGCTGACGTTCAGTGCCGTACGGCCCATATCGATAAGTGGCTCAACGGAAATTAACAATGCCACCAGCGTTACCGGCAAGCCCATCGCAGGGAGTACAATCAGTGCGGCGAATGTTGCACCGCCACCAACGCCTGCAACACCTGCTGAACTCACAGTGACGATACCAACGAGTGTCGCAATCCACATTGGGTCCAGCGGATTAATGCCAACCGTAGGCGCAACCATCACTGCCAGCATTGCCGGATATAGCCCGGCACAGCCGTTTTGACCAATGGTCGCGCCGAAAGAGGCAGCGAAACTGGCGATGGATTCAGGAACACCCAGACGACGCGTTTGTGCTTCTACATTCAGCGGAATAGACGCAGCACTGGAGCGACTGGTGAAGGCAAACGTCAGCACTGGCCAGACTTTACGGAAGTATTTCAGCGGGCTTACGCCATTAATGCCCAGCAGAACGCCATGCACTGCAAACATAATGATAAGACCGAGGTAGGACGCGACAACGAAGCTACCCAGTTTAATGATGTCTTGCAGGTTGGAGCCAGCAACGACTTTGGTCATCAGTGCCAGAACGCCGTATGGCGTCAGTTGCATGACCAGGCGAACCAGTTTCATCACCCAGCTTTGCAGTGTATCGATAGCGGTTAAGACTCGTTCACCTTTCGGCGCATCATCTTTCAGCAGTTTCAGTGCTGCAACGCCCAGGAAAGCCGCAAAAATTACCACGCTGATAATTGACGTCGGATTGGCGCCGGTCAGATCTGCAAACGGGTTTTTCGGGATAAAGGACAAGACAAGCTGCGGAACGCTCAGGTCAGAGACTTTACCGACATAGTTGCTTTCGATAGCGTTCAGACGCGCAGTTTCAGCGCCACCCTGAACCAGCCCCTCAGCTGTCAGACCAAACAGATTAGTGACCAGTACACCGACCAGCGCCGCAATCAGCGTGGTAAACAGTAGCGTACCAATAGTCAGAAAACTGATTTTTCCTAGTTGAGACGCGTTATGCAGACGGGCAACCGCACTTAAAATGGAGGCAAATACCAGCGGCATGACGATCATTTGCAGTAGCTGAACATAGCCGTTACCGACAATGTTAAACCACTGAACAGAATCTTTAAGTACCTGGCTGTCAGAACCATAAATGGTATGCAGGGCAAGGCCAAAAACCACCCCCATCACCAGACCTACCAGCACTTTTTTGGCCAGACTCCACTGTTTGTGGCGGGTTTGGGCCAGCGCAAACAGCAGCACAACGAACACTATGATGTTCGCAATTAATGGAAAGTTCATCCCCGTTCTCCTGATCTTATTATTTCTATCGCTACGCAGTAGCCATAGTGTTGAAGCAAGATTAACAGAACTGTGAGCTGGCTCTTATATTCAAATGGAATGGCTTATTCCAGAAAAGCGATTTTTGTTTTTTTAGTATTCAACCTGATGCTTAATAAGGCGATGAAACTCGATCTGCAAGGTATTAATCATTTGCGATGACCAACGCACGGCACTGTTTTCGGGCAGTGAATGGGGCATCCACACTGACCAGACAAACAACGCCATGCAGAGAAAACGTTCTAACTGGTTGCCTTTTTGTGGAACCAGAATTGGTAGACGGAAACGCCATCGGCACGGCCAGAGTAGGGGAACGCCAGCAGGGGTCAGCATATCAGCAAGGATATGACTCAAATAACCGAGAACCATACCTTGCAGAGCATCAGCTGGAATAAACCAGCTTTCCGGAACTTTCAGATAAAAGGTCGCCAGTAGAGCAAACACCGCCAGCAGACTGTGGGTAAAGCCACGGTGACCAAAAGCGCGGGCAATGGGTTTTGATATCCACTTTAATCGCTGTCCAAGAAACGACTTTGGATGGTCAATATCCGGTAACAGACAAGTTAATATTGCGGAAGGGACAATATGCCACCAGTCACCCTGTGCCAGCACGGGTGTAAGCTCGGCATTTTTAGCAAACACCGCACAAGCAATAGAAAAGAGGAGGTGACCTTCCGCCGTCATGATAAAACTCACTAAACTGTCGATACGTACAGTATAGGGTTTTTATACAGTGCGCGGAAGTGGTGACGGTGTAACTCTTCATCATAATTTGATGATAAAATCATCAGTTGAACGTGATTTCAGATAAGCAACCAGGGGCCGTGTCACCACGCCCCTTTTTATTAACCGAGGAGGTCTTTCGCGGTGAGTTCGGTCAAGGATGAAAGTTTTACATTCGCCAACACAAAACGGGGATCATTTTGCGCTTCTGGTGCTGGAACGACGATGGAGCGCATTCGTGCTGCCTTCGAGGCGATCATGCCATTAACAGAGTCTTCCAGCGCCACGCAGGCGATTGGGTCAACGCCCAGTTTTGCTGCGCAGTCGAGATAAACCTGCGGATGTGGCTTGCTATAAGGCAATTTTTCGGCGGAGGCGAGGGCATCGAAACTGTCACGTAGGTCAAACATGGCCAGCACTTTTTCAAGCATATGCAGCGGTGACGCTGAAGCCAGTCCAACCAATAAGCCCTGCGCTTTACATAAAGCAACGGCTTCACGCACGCCAGGCAGTAATGGACGCGTCTCTTCAACCAGCGAAATGGCACGGGCAATTACCCGATCGACCACTTCCTGACGACTCGGTCCATTCCACGGTTGCCGGGCATACCACAGATCAACCACCATATCGATGCGTAAACCTAAGGTGTCCGGTAGCTCATTACGACGGGAGATGTCCACCCCCAGGCTTGCCATCACATCCAGTTCGGCCCGATCCCATAATGGTTCGGAATCGATAAGTAATCCATCCATATCAAAAATTGCAGCAAGAATCTGTCGTGGGGTTGACATTACAACCTCTCCTTTAGAGCATTATGTGTAAGGTATTAAGCTGTGCTTATGATTAAGCGCCTATCATATCGCCTTTAAAGAATGGGCGAAAACAGATATCTACAGGTAAACTAAGTGAATCGACGCGTCTTAATCAAGGAGAACTCATGACGTATCAACAAGCTGGACGCATTGCTATTTTGAAAAGGATTTTCGGTTGGGTGATTTTTATACCAACACTTGTTTCCACGTTGATTTCCTTGCTGAAGTTTATGAATACCCGGCAAGAAACCCAGGAAGGCATTAATGCGGTAATGCTCGACTTTGCCCATGTCATGATCGATATGATGCAGGCGAATACGCCTTTTTTGAATCTGTTCTGGTATAACTCGCCGACGCCCAATTTTAATGGTGGTGTGAACGTTATGTTCTGGGTGATCTTTATCCTGATTTTTGTCGGGCTGGCGTTGCAAGACTCTGGAGCACGCATGAGTCGTCAGGCGCGCTTCTTGCGCGAAGGCGTTGAAGATCAACTCATTCTGGAGAAGGCTAAAGGGGAAGAGGGGTTAACGCGTGAACAGATCGAGTCGCGCATTGTCGTTCCACGCCATACTATCTTCACGCAGTTTTTTTCACTCTATATCCTGCCGCTCATTTGTATTGCTGCGGGATACGTGTTCTTTTCTCTGCTCGGTTTCATTTAATACAAAGGCCGCGCGGTGCGGCCATTATCATCGACTCCCGTCACGCGGCTAACACTCTATCCAATGATTGTTGAGCAATAACCAGATGTTGACCACCAAACAACCTTGCGCGGTTTAGCAAAGTGTAAAGCTGGTAAATCGGTTGGCGTTCGAGGAAATCGATCGGGAGCGGTGAAACTGATTGATAACCATCATAGATTTGCGGAGGCTGTTCGGTATGTAGCGGCAACATGGCCAGATCGCACTCTCTGTCGCCCCAGTAACAAGCAGGGTCGAAAATATACGGACCATTCGGACCTAGCGCACAATTCCCTGACCATAGATCGCCGTGTAACAGTGATGGTTGCGGCTGATGTGAAGCCAGGCGCTGCTGGATATGCTCGACGATGGCGTCGATATTGCCGAAGGCGATCCCTTTTTCTGCTGCCAGCTCCAGTTGCCAGCCAATCCGTTGTTCAGCAAAAAACGTTGACCAGCGGCGTTGCCAGGTATTGGGTTGAGGGGTAGTAGAAAGGGCGTTATCGAAATCGAGGCCAAATTGTGGCTGGTCGCTCCATTGATGTAGATGCGCAATTTGCTGCCCTAAAATAAAGGCGTTATGTGCATCCAACGGCCGAGGAGGGAGATAATCCATCACCAGAAAACTGTAGTCACGGTCAGCGCCAACTGCCCACACCCGGGGTACGGTGACGGTTTTACTGCGAGACAATAACTCCAGTTGGTCGGCTTCGGCGGTAAAACCGGGAAGCAATTCTCTTTCATCACATTTGACGAAAAAGTCACGTCCTGCATAGCGCAAATGCCATGCGGCATGGACTTCCCCGCCAGGCAGTTCATTACGCAGTTCGATTTCGCCTTCACCTAACTGCTCGCTCAAAAGACGACTGATTACCTGCCACATGATGTCTCTCCCATGCTGTCTGCCAGATCATAAGGTTAGCGCAAGAATAAGGTGTAAAAACACGAGCTAACGCACACCACAGACTGATTATTGCCCAAAAATCTTTATT
The DNA here is from genome assembly GCF_005845405.1 of Escherichia sp. E4930. Lineage (NCBI taxonomy): Bacteria > Pseudomonadati > Pseudomonadota > Gammaproteobacteria > Enterobacterales > Enterobacteriaceae > Escherichia > Escherichia sp. E4930. The sequence goes on from NZ_VCDZ01000001.1 coordinate 117,154, forward strand.
TGTTGCTATTCCATTCCTCCCAGGTGGTGATCCTTATCTCGGGGTCTTTGCCTGTAGCGCTCTGGGCGAGCCCGGCAACGAGTTCTCTTATCTCATCTTCGTTTTGCGTGCTGATAAGTCCAAAGGTATTCGTCCCTAGTTCATGGATATTCCCATCATCGTCTGTCATGGTCAGTGAGAAGCCATCGCGTGTCAGAAAGTTATTTAACTCATTAATTTCAGTTAATGTATCTTCATGCAACATGACGGTAATGACATAACGGACAAGATCGCCACCAGCCATAATTCACCTCTTTGTTATCACGTGATTTTTTAGCATAGTCGCAGAAACGCGTTGCCGACAGGTTTGTGGTGATTCCCCCAACCGATGGGGGAATGTTTCGATTAGCGGGAAAGGTAAGCGTAAATTTTTTGTGTATCGTCATGGGAGCACAGGCGTGTTCCCTGATTGAGTGTTGCGGCACTACCGGCAGCGACGCCAAAACGAACCATTTCATCAAGCGAGGCATTTTCTGCCAGCTTCAGCGTCATAGCCCCTACCATGCTGTCGCCAGCACCGACGGTACTTTGGCTTTTTAGCGGTGGTGGCACAACCTGAATGCAGTTTTCACTATCTACCCCCAACGCGCCTTGTGGACCAAGGGAAACGACGACCCGTTTGGCCTTACCACTATTAACGATTTCCTGCGCGGCTTTACGCACATCATCGGGTTGAGTGAGTTCGCGATCTACCAGTGCGCTGAGTTCTTTTTGGTTAGGTTTAACTAACTCGATATTGCCAATCGCCAGTGCTGCGCTTAAGGCTTCGCCGGAACTGTCGACGATGCAGCGTATTCCTTGTTTTTGCGCAGCAGAAATAAGCTGCGTTAACTTTTCCAGTTTCACGCCTGGTGGCAGGCTTCCACTAATAACCAGAATAGCCCCTGACTCGATTTCCAGAACTTGTTCTTCAAGTTGACGAAATTCATCTTCGCTTAAAGCTGCGCCGGGCATGACAAAACGATACTGCTCACCGCTGGATTCCACATGTACATGCAGATTCTGGCGGGTCCAGTCCTTCGCTTCGACAGTGGCAACAGGGACATTTTCATCGGCCAGCAGAGCGACGAGATGTTCGCCGGTCGCGCCGCCGGCCGGGAATATAGCCGTCGCGCTCCCGCCCAGATGAGCAATAGCGCGAGCGACATTAATACCGCCGCCACCAGGTTCAAACACGGGGGCAGTACAGCGCAGTTTTCCTTCGGGGTAAATTTGCGGGGTTATTGTTGCGCTATCGAGAGAGGGCGCAAGTGTCAACGTATAGATACGTACCATCATTTCCTCCTATAGGCTGATTTCAGTCTGGCACTGAATCAGTGGAAAGTGAAGGAATTAACAATATGATTTATTAGATATTTATATAAAATTAATAAGGTAAAGATATATAAATAAATATCTGTTTTCGCAACGCGCTTATTCAAAAAATGAAATAAGAAGTCATTGCTAAGTTTTTCACTCCTTTTTATAATTTGTCACCTTTCCAGGGACGCTACTCTTTGATCCTTAAGAAAGTTTCCGGGACCGCGATGGTCTCTTTTTTTGTTGTACGGACTTTTAATAAATGAAGCTTTTGAAGACAGTTCCTGCCATCGTTATGCTGGCGGGGGGTATGTTTGCGTCTCTGACTGCAACTGCCGATGATTCCGTTTTTACTGTCATGGACGATCCTGCCAGCGCAAAAAAACCTTTCGAAGGTAATCTGAACGCAGGTTATCTTGCACAATCAGGCAACACGAAAAGTTCCTCACTGACGGCTGATACCACCATGACCTGGTATGGGCAGACGACTGCCTGGTCGCTGTGGGGAAATGCCAGCAATACTTCTTCTAATGATGAGCGTTCTTCGGAAAAATATGCAGTAGGTGGTCGTAGCCGTTTTAATTTAACTGATTATGATTATCTGTTTGGTCAGGCAAGTTGGCTGACAGACTGTTATAACGGTTATCGGGAACGAGATGTATTGACTGCGGGTTATGGTCGCCAGTTTTTAAATGGCCCGGTACACAGCTTCCGTTTTGAATTCGGCCCTGGCGTGCGTTACGACAAATATACCGATAATGCCAGTAAAACGCAGCCGCTGGGGTATGCCTCCGGAGCTTATGCATGGCAGTTGACCGACAACGCTAAATTTACCCAAGGTGTATCGGTTTTTGGTGCTGAAGACACTACGCTGAACTCGGAAAGCGCATTAAATGTTGCCATCAATGAACATTTTGGTCTGAAGGTCGCCTACAACGTTACATGGAACTCTGAACCGCCTGAGTCTGCGCCGGAACATACCGATCGCCGCACCACGTTATCGCTGGGCTACAGGATGTAATAATGTGCCGGACCGTGTTATGCGGTCTGGCTGCATTGTTTGTTGATAGCGCCTCACTATTCAGCCCCAAATCATCGCTGCCCAGCGTAGCAACAGCATCGCGCCGCAAATAGACAGCAGGACTACCACCATCTTCCAGTGTTTTTTGTTGAAACGTTTTGTCGGCATGCGTTTTTCCTGGGGATTTCCAGTCTTCAATAATCGAGTGTAACAAAAGGGTCAGGTGTTGCCTGTATTGATTTATATCATATCGAACATGATGATTGTCGCTTTGCCCGATAACAATTACCGTGTAAACTGCCAAGCGGTATTATCAGAAAGTGGGTGTAGGTCTGGCATCGCCAATCAGCATGCTGTGACATATTTCGCAGAGTGAAGCGGGAATCAGCCCAAACCTTTTTGATAAATTTCATATGAATCTTTGTATGTGATCTTTCGTGTGGGTCACCACTGCAAATAAGGATATAACATGCCTGTTATTACTCTTCCTGATGGCAGCCAACGCCATTACGACCACGCTGTAAGCCCCATGGATGTTGCGCTGGACATTGGTCCAGGTCTGGCGAAAGCCTGTATCGCAGGGCGCGTTAATGGCGAACTGGTAGATGCGTGCGATTTGATTGAAAACGACGCTAAACTGGCGATCATTACCGCTAAAGACGAAGAAGGTCTGGAGATCATTCGTCACTCCTGTGCGCACCTGTTAGGGCACGCAATTAAACAACTTTGGCCGCATACCAAAATGGCAATCGGCCCGGTTATTGACAACGGTTTCTATTACGACGTTGATCTTGACCGCACGTTAACCCAGGAAGATGTCGAAGCACTCGAGAAGCGGATGCATGAGCTTGCTGAGAAAAACTACGACGTCATTAAGAAGAAAGTCAGCTGGCACGAAGCGCGTGAAACTTTCGTTAAACGCGGCGAGAGCTATAAAGTCTCCATCCTGGACGAAAACATCGCCCATGATGACCAGCCTGGCCTCTATTTCCACGAAGAATATGTCGATATGTGCCGCGGTCCGCACGTACCGAATATGCGTTTCTGCCACCATTTCAAACTGATGAAAACGGCAGGGGCCTACTGGCGCGGCGACAGCAACAATAAAATGTTGCAACGTATTTATGGTACTGCGTGGGCAGATAAAAAAGCCCTCAACGCGTACCTGCAGCGTCTGGAAGAAGCCGCTAAACGCGACCACCGTAAAATCGGTAAACAGCTCGACCTGTACCATATGCAGGAAGAAGCGCCGGGTATGGTGTTCTGGCACAATGACGGCTGGACCATCTTCCGTGAACTGGAAGTGTTCGTTCGCTCTAAACTGAAAGAGTACCAGTATCAGGAAGTTAAAGGTCCGTTTATGATGGACCGCGTCCTGTGGGAAAAAACCGGTCACTGGGAAAACTATAAAGATGCAATGTTCACCACCTCTTCTGAGAACCGTGAATACTGCATTAAGCCGATGAACTGTCCGGGTCACGTACAAATCTTTAACCAGGGGCTGAAATCGTATCGCGATCTGCCGCTGCGTATGGCCGAGTTCGGTAGCTGCCACCGTAACGAGCCGTCAGGATCCCTTCACGGCCTGATGCGCGTGCGTGGTTTTACTCAGGATGACGCGCATATCTTCTGTACTGAAGAACAAATTCGCGATGAAGTTAACGGATGTATCCGTTTAGTCTATGATATGTACAGCACTTTTGGCTTCGAGAAGATCGTGGTCAAGCTTTCCACTCGTCCTGAAAAACGTATTGGCAGTGACGAAATGTGGGATCGTGCTGAGGCGGACCTGGCAGTTGCGCTGGAAGAAAACAACATCCCGTTTGAGTATCAACTGGGTGAAGGCGCGTTCTACGGTCCGAAAATTGAATTTACCCTGTATGACTGCCTCGATCGTGCATGGCAGTGCGGTACAGTACAGCTGGACTTCTCCTTACCGTCTCGTCTGAGCGCTTCCTATGTAGGCGAAGACAACGAGCGTAAGGTTCCGGTAATGATTCACCGTGCAATTCTTGGGTCGATGGAACGTTTCATCGGTATCCTGACCGAAGAGTTCGCTGGTTTCTTCCCGACCTGGCTTGCGCCGGTTCAGGTTGTTATCATGAACATTACGGATTCACAGTCTGAATACGTTAACGAATTGACGCAAAAACTATCAAATGCGGGCATTCGTGTTAAAGCAGACTTGAGAAATGAGAAGATTGGCTTTAAAATCCGCGAGCACACTTTGCGTCGCGTCCCATATATGCTGGTCTGTGGTGATAAAGAGGTGGAATCTGGCAAAGTTGCCGTTCGCACCCGCCGTGGTAAAGACCTGGGAAGCATGGACGTAAATGAAGTGATCGAGAAGCTGCAACAAGAGATTCGCAGCCGCAGTCTTAAACAATTGGAGGAATAAGGTATTAAAGGCGGAAAACGAGTTCAAACGGCGCGTCCTAACCGTATCAATGGCGAAATTCGCGCCCAGGAAGTTCGCTTAACAGGTTTGGAAGGCGAGCAGCTTGGTATTGTGAGTCTGAGAGAAGCTCTGGAGAAAGCTGAAGAAGCCGGAGTAGACTTAGTCGAGATCAGCCCTAACGCCGAGCCGCCGGTTTGTCGTATAATGGATTACGGCAAATTCCTCTATGAAAAGAGCAAGTCTTCTAAGGAACAGAAGAAAAAGCAAAAAGTTATCCAGGTTAAGGAAATTAAATTCCGTCCTGGTACAGATGAAGGCGACTATCAGGTAAAACTCCGCAGCCTGATTCGCTTTCTCGAAGAGGGTGATAAAGCCAAAATCACGCTGCGTTTCCGCGGTCGTGAGATGGCGCACCAGCAAATCGGTATGGAAGTGCTTAATCGCGTGAAAGACGATTTGCAAGAACTGGCAGTGGTCGAATCCTTCCCAACGAAGATCGAAGGCCGCCAGATGATCATGGTGCTCGCTCCTAAGAAGAAACAGTAAGGCCATCAAGTAATCATTCCTGTGGGCCTCGGCTCACAGGGTGATTCGCCTTTGTTTCTGTTTATCAACAATGCGAAGTGGAAGTTATTAAAATGCCAAAAATTAAGACCGTACGCGGTGCTGCTAAGCGCTTCAAAAAAACCGGTAAAGGTGGTTTTAAGCACAAGCACGCTAACCTGCGTCACATTCTGACCAAAAAAGCGACCAAACGTAAACGTCACCTGCGTCCGAAAGCCATGGTTTCCAAAGGCGATCTGGGTCTGGTAATCGCGTGCCTGCCGTACGCATAAGCCGTTAACGTTTTTTAACTTTTTAATTAGAATATAGATACAGGAGAGCACATATGGCTCGCGTAAAACGTGGTGTTATTGCACGCGCACGTCACAAGAAAATTTTGAAACAAGCTAAAGGTTACTACGGTGCGCGTTCTCGCGTATACCGCGTTGCCTTCCAGGCTGTTATCAAAGCTGGTCAGTATGCTTACCGTGACCGTCGTCAACGTAAGCGTCAGTTCCGTCAACTGTGGATTGCGCGTATCAACGCAGCAGCACGTCAGAACGGTATTTCTTACAGCAAATTCATCAATGGCCTGAAAAAAGCCTCTGTTGAAATCGACCGTAAGATCCTGGCTGATATCGCAGTATTCGACAAAGTAGCGTTCACCGCTCTGGTTGAAAAAGCGAAAGCAGCTCTGGCATAAGCCAGTTGAAAGAGGGAGCTAGTCTCCCTCTTTTCGTTTCAACGCCATCAAAACATTGACTTTTATCGCCGTAGCCTTTTCAATAAAGGTCCTTTGAAAAGTACCAAAAGGTAACGCAAGCAATGAATGCTGCTATTTTCCGCTTCTTTTTTTACTTTAGCACCTGACTCCAGGAGGCTAGCGCGTGAGAAGAGAAACGGAAAACAGCGCCTGAAAGCCTCCCAGTGGAGGCTTTTTTTGTATGCGCGTTTTGAAAAATAAAAAGCCTGTCTCATCAGGCGTAATTGTCGCAGCCAGTCTGGACACGGTCAGCGTGGAGAAACCGGAGCGTACTTAAGTACGTGAGGATTTCGAGCACTGCCCGGGACCAAAATGGCAAGTAAAATAGCCTGATGGGATAGGCTCTAAGTCCAACGAACCAGTGTCACCACTGACACAATGAGGAAAACCATGTCACATCTCGCAGAACTGGTTGCCAGTGCGAAGGCGGCCATTAGCCAGGCGTCAGATGTTGCCGCGTTAGACAATGTGCGCGTCGAATATTTGGGTAAAAAAGGGCACTTAACCCTTCAGATGACGACCCTGCGTGAGCTGCCGCCAGAAGAGCGTCCGGCAGCTGGTGCGGTTATCAACGAAGCGAAAGAGCAAGTTCAGCAGGCGCTGAATGCGCGTAAAGCCGAACTGGAAAGCGCAGCGCTGAATGCGCGTCTGGCTGCAGAAACTATCGATGTTTCCCTGCCAGGTCGTCGTATCGAAAATGGTGGTCTGCATCCGGTTACCCGTACCATCGATCGTATCGAAAGTTTCTTCGGTGAGCTTGGCTTTACCGTGGCAACCGGGCCGGAAATCGAAGATGATTATCATAACTTCGATGCTCTGAACATTCCTGGCCACCACCCGGCGCGCGCTGACCACGACACTTTCTGGTTTGACGCTACCCGCCTGCTGCGTACCCAGACCTCTGGCGTACAGATCCGCACCATGAAAGCCCAGCAGCCGCCGATTCGTATTATCGCGCCTGGCCGCGTTTACCGTAACGACTACGACCAGACTCACACGCCGATGTTCCATCAGATGGAAGGTCTGATTGTTGATACCAACATCAGCTTTACCAACCTGAAAGGCACGCTGCACGACTTCCTGCGTAACTTCTTTGAAGAAGATTTGCAGATTCGCTTCCGTCCTTCCTACTTCCCGTTCACCGAACCTTCTGCAGAAGTGGACGTCATGGGTAAAAACGGTAAATGGCTGGAAGTACTGGGCTGCGGGATGGTGCATCCGAACGTGCTGCGTAATGTTGGCATCGATCCGGAAGTTTACTCCGGTTTCGCCTTCGGTATGGGGATGGAGCGTCTGACCATGTTGCGTTACGGCGTCACCGACCTGCGTTCATTCTTCGAAAACGATCTGCGTTTCCTCAAACAGTTTAAATAAGGCAGGAATAGATTATGAAATTCAGTGAACTGTGGTTACGCGAATGGGTGAACCCGGCGATTGATAGCGATGCGCTGGCGAATCAAATCACGATGGCGGGCCTGGAAGTTGACGGTGTAGAACCGGTTGCCGGTAGCTTCCACGGCGTGGTCGTTGGTGAAGTGGTTGAATGTGCGCAGCATCCGAATGCTGACAAACTGCGAGTGACCAAAGTCAACGTCGGTGGTGATCGCCTGCTGGACATCGTCTGCGGCGCGCCAAACTGTCGTCAGGGCTTGCGTGTGGCGGTAGCAACTATTGGTGCTGTATTGCCGGGCGATTTCAAAATTAAAGCCGCGAAACTGCGCGGTGAACCGTCTGAAGGGATGCTGTGCTCCTTCTCTGAGCTGGGTATTTCTGACGATCATAACGGTATTATCGAACTGCCTGCGGATGCGCCAATTGGCACCGACATCCGTGAATACCTGAAACTTGATGACAACACCATCGAAATCAGTGTGACGCCAAACCGTGCAGACTGCTTAGGCATTATCGGCGTAGCGCGTGATGTTGCCGTGCTGAACCAGCTTCCACTGGTTGAACCGGAAATTGTCCCGGTTGGTGCAACCATCGATGACACGCTGCCGATTGCGGTAGAAGCACCGGAAGCCTGCCCGCGATATCTTGGCCGCGTAGTAAAAGGCATTAACGTTAAAGCGCCAACTCCGCTGTGGATGAAAGAAAAACTGCGTCGTTGCGGGATTCGTTCTATCGATGCAGTCGTTGACGTCACCAACTATGTGCTGCTTGAACTGGGCCAGCCGATGCACGCTTTCGACAAAGATCGCATTGAAGGCGGCATTGTGGTGCGGATGGCGAAAGAGGGCGAAACGCTGGTACTGCTCGACGGTACCGAAGCGAAGTTGAATGCTGACACTCTGGTCATCGCCGACCACAACAAGGCGCTGGCGATGGGCGGCATCTTTGGTGGCGAACACTCTGGCGTGAATGACGAAACGCAAAACGTTCTGCTGGAATGTGCTTTCTTCAGCCCGCTGTCGATCACCGGACGTGCTCGTCGTCATGGCCTGCATACCGATGCGTCTCACCGCTACGAGCGTGGTGTTGATCCGGCACTGCAGCACAAAGCAATGGAACGTGCGACCCGTCTGCTGATCGACATCTGCGGTGGTGAGGCTGGTCCGGTAATTGATATCACCAACGAAGCAACGCTGCCGAAGCGTGCAACCATCACTTTACGTCGTAGCAAACTGGATCGTCTGATCGGCCATCATATTGCTGATGAGCAGGTCACTGACATTCTGCGTCGTCTCGGCTGCGAAGTGACCGAAGGCAAAGACGAGTGGCAGGCAGTTGCGCCGAGCTGGCGTTTCGACATGGAGATTGAAGAAGATCTGGTCGAAGAAGTGGCGCGCGTTTACGGCTACAACAACATCCCGGATGAACCGGTACAGGCAAGTCTGATTATGGGGACTCACCGTGAAGCTGACCTGTCGCTCAAGCGCGTGAAAACGCTGCTCAACGACAAAGGCTATCAGGAAGTGATCACCTATAGCTTCGTTGATCCGAAAGTGCAGCAGATGATCCACCCGGGTGTTGAAGCCTTACTGCTGCCAAGCCCGATTTCCGTTGAAATGTCGGCAATGCGTCTTTCTCTGTGGACAGGTCTGCTGGCAACTGTAGTGTACAACCAGAACCGTCAGCAAAACCGTGTGCGCATTTTTGAAAGCGGTCTGCGCTTCGTGCCAGATACCCAGGCGCCATTGGGCATTCGTCAGGATCTGATGTTAGCCGGTGTGATTTGCGGTAACCGTTACGAAGAGCACTGGAACCTGGCAAAAGAGACCGTTGATTTCTATGATTTGAAAGGCGATCTTGAATCCGTTCTCGACCTGACCGGTAAACTGAATGAGGTTGAGTTCCGTGCAGAAGCGAATCCGGCACTGCATCCGGGGCAATCCGCAGCGATTTATCTGAAAGGTGAACGTATTGGTTTTGTTGGGGTTGTTCATCCTGAACTGGAACGTAAACTGGATCTTAACGGTCGCACTCTGGTGTTTGAACTGGAGTGGAACAAGCTCGCAGACCGCGTGGTGCCTCAAGCGCGCGAGATTTCGCGCTTCCCGGCGAACCGTCGTGACATCGCGGTTGTGGTTGCAGAAAACGTTCCCGCAGCGGATATTTTATCCGAATGTAAGAAAGTTGGCGTAAATCAGGTAGTTGGCGTAAACTTATTTGACGTGTACCGCGGTAAGGGTGTTGCGGAGGGGTATAAGAGCCTCGCCATAAGCCTGATCCTGCAAGATACCAGCCGTACACTCGAAGAAGAGGAGATTGCCGCTACCGTCGCCAAATGTGTAGAGGCATTAAAAGAGCGATTCCAGGCATCATTGAGGGATTGAACCTATGGCGCTTACAAAAGCTGAAATGTCAGAATATCTGTTTGATAAGCTTGGGCTTAGCAAGCGGGATGCCAAAGAACTGGTTGAACTGTTTTTCGAAGAGATCCGTCGCGCTCTGGAAAACGGCGAGCAGGTGAAACTCTCTGGTTTTGGTAACTTCGATCTGCGTGATAAGAATCAACGCCCGGGACGTAACCCGAAAACGGGCGAGGATATTCCCATTACAGCACGGCGCGTGGTGACCTTCAGACCCGGACAGAAGTTAAAAAGCCGGGTCGAAAACGCCACACCCAAAGACGAGTAATCTGATCTAACTAAAAAGGCCGCTCTGCGGCCTTTTTTCTTTTCACTGTCGAAGAGTCACCGTAAAATCAACGGAATGACACTTCAGCAGAACGGATACCATGCTGACACTTGCCCGCCACCAACAGCGACAAAATATTCGCTGGTTATTATGCCTGTCAGTTTTGATGCTGCTGGCGCTTCTCTTAAGCCTTTGCGCTGGTGAACAATGGATTTCACCTACCGACTGGTTCACTCCTCGTGGCGAACTGTTCGTCTGGCAAATTCGCCTGCCACGTACCCTGGCTGTATTGCTGGTTGGCGCGGCGCTGGCGTTATCAGGCGCGGTCATGCAGGCGCTGTTTGAAAACCCTCTTGCGGAGCCGGGGCTGCTTGGCGTCTCTAACGGCGCTGGAGTGGGGCTTATCGCCGCTGTATTGCTCGGGCAAGGGCAGTTACCGAACTGGGCGCTGGGGCTGTGTGCGATTGCTGGCGCGCTTATTATCACCTTAATTCTCTTGCGTTTTGCCCGCCGTCATCTTTCAACCAGCCGATTACTGTTGGCTGGTGTTGCGCTGGGTATCATCTGTAGCGCGTTAATGACGTGGGCCATCTACTTTTCCACGTCTGTTGATTTACGCCAACTGATGTACTGGATGATGGGCGGCTTTGGTGGTGTAGACTGGCGGCAAAGTTGGCTGATGGTGGCCTTGATTCCGGTGTTGTTGTGGATTTGCTGTCAGTCCCGCCCAATGAATATGTTAGCGCTGGGTGAAATCTCGGCGCGACAACTGGGGTTACCACTGTGGCTCTGGCGCAATGTGCTGGTCGCGGCTACCGGTTGGATGGTCGGTGTCAGTGTGGCGTTGGCTGGCGCTATTGGGTTTATTGGCCTGGTTATCCCGCATATTCTGCGGCTGTGCGGATTAACCGATCACCGGGTATTACTTCCCGGCTGCGCGCTGGCAGGTGCTACTGCGTTGCTGCTTGCCGATATTGTTGCTCGACTGGCCCTGGCTTCCGCAGAGTTACCGATTGGTGTGGTCACCGCCACCCTGGGCGCGCCGGTGTTTATCTGGTTATTGTTAAAAGCAGGACGTTAGCCGCATAAAGACGGTCTATGATTAAAAGCTAATATTTTTACTGACCTTATCCAGGAGACACGATGCAAGATCCCATTCTGACCACCGTAGTGAAGACGATTGACGGGGAAGTGACCACGCTGGAGAAATATGCCGGTAATGTGCTGCTGATTGTCAATGTCGCTTCAAAGTGTGGCTTAACGCCGCAATATGAACAGTTGGAGAATATCCAGAAAGCCTGGGCCGATCGTGGTTTTGTCGTGCTGGGATTTCCGTGCAACCAGTTCCTTGAACAAGAACCTGGTAGTGATGAAGAAATTAAAACTTATTGCACCACCACCTGGGGCGTGACGTTCCCAATGTTCAGTAAGATTGAGGTCAATGGCGAAGGGCGTCATCCGCTATATCAAAAATTGATTGCCGCAGCGCCCACGGCGGTGGCACCGGAAGAGAGCGGTTTCTACGCGCGAATGGCCAGTAAAGGCCGCGCACCGCTGTATCCTGATGATATTTTGTGGAATTTTGAAAAGTTTCTGGTGGGTAGAGACGGAAAGGTCATCCAGCGTTTTTCCCCGGATATGACGCCGGAAGATCCTATTGTAATGGAAAGCATTAAACTGGCGTTGGCAAAATAATGTCTATTGTGATGCAGTTACAGGATGTAGCGGAATCAACCCGCCTTGGGCCACTTTCTGGCGAGGTCCGGGCAGGGGAGATCCTGCATCTGGTGGGGCCGAACGGCGCGGGCAAGAGCACCTTGCTGGCGCGAATGGCGGGGATGACCAGTGGTCAGGGAAGCATTCAGTTTGCAGGTAAACCACTGGATACCTGGCCCGCAACAAAACTCGCCCTGCATCGCGCCTATCTTGCACAACAGCAGACGCCGCCGTTTGCTATGCCGGTCTGGCATTACCTGACCATGCACCAGCACGATAAAACGCGAACCGATCTGCTAAATGATGTTGCAGGGGCGTTGGCCCTTGATGACAAACTCGGTCGAAGCACCAATCAACTATCCGGTGGTGAATGGCAACGTGTCCGTCTTGCTGCGGTGGTGTTACAAATTACGCCGCAAGCGAATCCGTCAGGTCAATTACTTCTCCTTGATGAACCCATGAACAGCCTTGATGTTGCCCAGCAAAGCGCGTTAGATAAAATTTTGAGCGCGCTATGTCAGCAAGGCGTGGCGATTGTGATGAGCAGTCACGATCTTAACCACACATTGCGTCACGCGCATCGGGCGTGGTTACTTAAACAAGGAAAACTGCTTGCCAGTGGGCGGAGAGATGAAGTACTAACGCCGCCGAATCTGGCCCAGGCTTATGGCATGAGCTTCCGTCGTCTGGACATTGAAGGTCACCGAATGCTGATTTCGACCACCTGATTTCATTAGCATCTTGAAAAACGGGTAATTTCGACGCTAAATTAATGCAAGAATAAAAAACAGAGGATTCGTACGGAATGCGTTTCTGCCTAATTTTAATTACAGCACTGTTTCTGGCCGGGTGTAGCCATCATAAAGCGCCGCCGCCAAACGCCAGGCTTTCTGACTCCATTACTGTCATTGCTGGTTTGAACGATCAACTACAGAGCTGGCATGGTACGCCGTATCGTTATGGCGGCATGACTCGACGTGGAGTGGACTGTTCGGGTTTCGTGGTTGTGACGATGCGCGACCGTTTCGACTTGCAGTTGCCACGCGAAACAAAACAACAGGCCGCTATCGGTACCCAAATTGATAAAGAAGAATTGCTGCCTGGCGATCTGGTCTTTTTCAAAACAGGTTCCGGGCAAAATGGTTTACACGTGGGTATTTACGATACCAACAATCAATTCATTCATGCCTCTACCAGCAAGGGGGTGATGCGTTCTTCCCTCGATAATGTCTACTGGCAGAAAAATTTCTGGCAGGCGAGACGAATCTAGTATCCCAATAAATGGACGGTGATGATACCGCACCGTCTGTTAACTCCTGAATACAGTAGTATTTTGCAGACAAAAATACCGCAAATGGAATATTCGTTTATACTCAGGATAATCTAAAAAAAGGACCCCTGAAAAAGTGGTTAACATGGAACAAATGAAAGTTATTCCTTCTGTATTTGTTATGCCTTATGGCCTCAAACTTTTTATCTGGATGTTGAAAAAAATCCGTAGAGAGGGGCTGTTACCATGAAGGTCTTACTGGAGAATCTTTATCATTCTGATTACTATTTTCTACCGATAAGAGACAGCCAACAAAATCTTGTTGGGGTTGAGTTAATAACCCATTTCTCCAGTGACGACGGTACGGTTCGCATCCCGACGACACGGGTTATTGCACAACTTTCAGAGGAGCAGCATTGGCAATTATTTGCCGAAAAGTTGGAATTACTAAAATCATGCCAACATTTTTTTATTCAACACAAACTCTTTGCCTGGATTAATTTAACGCCACAAGTAGCAAAGTTATTATTAGATAGGGATAATTACGCAAGCAAACTATTAAAAATTCCTTTTGCTGAATTGATGATTAATGAAAATTATCCTCATCTTAATGAGGGAAAAGATAATTATGAACTTTTGCACTTATCGCAAATTTTCCCATTGGTTTTGGGAAATTTGGGTGCGGGCAACAGTACAATGAAGGCTGTTTTTGATGGGCTTTTCACTCGCGTCATGCTGGATAAAGGTTTTATTCAGCAACAAATAGTCCATAAATCTTTCGCGCCTTTTATTCGTGCGCTCCATGCGCAAATTTCACCTTGTTGCAATTGTATTATTGCTGCTGGTATTAATACACCGGAGATGTTGGCGCAGATGGTGCCGTTTGGTTTCCATGCTTTTCAGGGATGCTTGTGGCCCGCAGTTCCCGTAAGCCAGATAACAACGCTGGTCCAGCGATAACCCTCTTGTTTGCTGGTGTTTAAGACGAGAGTAACCGTCTACACTATCAAACAGGAGGATCTATGACCCTGTCTTTTATTACCCGCTGGCGTGATGAATTGCCGGCAACATATACATCGCTTTCCCCTACGCCTTTAAATAATGCCCGGTTGATTTGGTATAACGCCGAACTGGCTAATACGCTGGGTGTTCCATCGTCGTTGTTTGAAAGTGGCGCGGGTGTCTGGGGCGGCGAAACTTTACTGCCAGGTATGTCGCCACTGGCCCAGGTCTACAGTGGCCACCAGTTTGGTGTCTGGGCGGGGCAGCTTGGCGACGGGCGCGGTATTTTACTCGGCGAGCAACAGTTTGCCGACGGCACCACCATGGACTGGCATCTGAAAGGTGCGGGGCTGACGCCTTATTCGCGGATGGGCGACGGACGTGCGGTTTTACGTTCAACAATTCGCGAAAGTCTTGCCAGTGAGGCAATGCATCACCTTGGCATTCCGACGACACGCGCCTTAAGCATTGTTACCAGCGATACGCCGGTTTACCGGGAGACGGTCGAATCAGGAGCGATGCTGATGCGCGTAGCGCAGAGTCATTTGCGATTTGGCCACTTTGAACACTTTTACTATCGTCGGGAACCGGAAAAAGTTCGCCAGCTGGCTGACTTCGCCATTCGCTATTACTGGCCGCATCTTCAGGATGAAGAGGATAAATACCGCCTCTGGTTTACCGATATTGTCGCACGTACGGCTTCGTTAATCGCCAGCTGGCAGACAGTCGGTTTTGCTCACGGGGTGATGAACACGGATAACATGTCGATTCTCGGGCTGACGCTGGATTATGGTCCATTTGCTTTCCTCGACGATTATGAACCGGGCTTTATTTGTAATCACTCTGATCATCAGGGACGTTACAGCTTTGATAATCAACCTGCCGTTGCGTTGTGGAATTTACAGCGTCTGGCGCAGACATTGTCGCCGTTTATCACTGTCGACGCGTTAAACGAGGCGCTGGAAAGCTATCAACAGGTTTTGTTGACGCATTATGGAAAACGTATGCGGCAGAAGCTGGGCTTTATGACGGAGCAAAAAGAGGATAATGCGCTATTGAATGAATTGTTCAGTCTGATGGCGCAAGAGCGCAGTGATTATACTCGCACATTCCGCATGTTAAGTCTGACCGAGCAGCACAGTGCGGCTTCACCACTGCGCAATGAGTTTATTGACCGCGCGGCGTTTGATGACTGGTTTACGCGTTATCGGACGCGCTTGCAACAAGACGGAGTTGCCGATAGTGAACGTCAGCAACTGATGCAGAGCGTTAACCCTGCGCTGGTATTGCGAAACTGGCTGGCGCAACGCGCTATTGAGGCGGCAGAAAAGGGTGATATGACGGAATTGCACCGTCTGCATGAAGCGTTGCGAAATCCTTTCAGCGACAGGGATGATGACTATGTCAGTCGTCCACCTGACTGGGGTAAACGGCTTGAAGTCAGCTGCTCGAGTTAAAGGCTACTTGGTCAACAGCAGCTTGCCAGCCTGAGTTTTACGGAGCAGATATTCTTGCCCGTCATGATCGATAATCAGTTTGCCATCCGGACCTAACAGTGTCTGGCTGGTAATTCGCCGAATGGGCTGCGGGGAAGCGGTCTTGTGATTGGCATCCGTTTCAGGCGTGAGTTTTCTGCTATCCGTATAACGCATAGAAATTAATAATAATTTATATAACAATGATTCTTATTATCAATATTATGGCGAGCCAGAGCAAGCAGTAATGTGTTGAGAAGACAACAAGTTGCGCAGAAATGCCCATTCCGTCAGGAATGGGCACGCATTCAGAAGCGGGAATCTACCGCAGAGGCGAGTTTTTCGACCAGGCGTTCAGTATCTTCCCAACCTAAACAAGGATCGGTAATCGACTGACCGTAGGTGAGCGGCTGACTGCTGGCGATTTTTTGTGTACCTTCGCGCAGGAAACTTTCTGCCATAATTCCGGCAATCGCCGTGGAGCCATTGCGGATTTGCTGACAAATATCCTCACAAACTTCTAACTGGCGACGGTGCTGCTTCTGGCAGTTACCGTGGCTGAAATCCACCACCAGATGTTCAGGTAAATCAAACTCGTGCAGCGTATCGCAGGCTGCGGCGATATCATCGGCATGGTAGTTCGGTTTTTTGCCGCCACGCATAATAATGTGGCCATACGGGTTGCCGCTGGTCTGATAGATGGTCATCTGACCGTTTTTGTCTGGCGAGAGGAACATATGACTGGCACGGGCAGCGCGGATAGCATCCACGGCAATCCGCGTGTTGCCATCGGTACCGTTTTTAAAACCTACCGGACAGGAGAGGGCTGACGCCATTTCACGGTGGATCTGGCTCTCGGTAGTCCGTGCGCCAATCGCGCCCCAACTAATTAAGTCAGCAATAAACTGACCGGTCACCATATCGAGAAACTCGGTCGCGGTGGGAACGCCCAGTTCATTTACCTGCAACAGCAATTTACGCGCCATTTCAAGGCCGTGATTAACGCGATAGCTGCCGTTTAAATCCGGATCGGAGATGAGTCCTTTCCAGCCGACAACGGTACGCGGTTTTTCAAAATAGGTACGCATTACAATTTCCAGTCGTGACTGGTACTGGTTGCGCAACGCCTGCAGACGGGTGGCATACTCCATGGCAGCGGTCAGATCGTGGATCGAGCAGGGGCCAATAATGACCAACAGTCGCTTATCTTCACCATTCAGTATTTTTTCAATTCTGCGGCGGGAATCAATGACATGGTTGGCGACGCCAGGCGTTACGGGATACCGTAGCGCGAGTTCGGCGGGCGTTACCAGGCTCTCGATACGCGCAGTACGGAGTTCGTCAGTTCTGTTCATTACAAGTCTCAGAAATTTGTTGCTTCAACGGCAGGACTACCGGGAAGTGATGCGCATCACGATAAACCAATCGCAGCTGATTTCAAGTGCGAGGTGTGTCACACCTCGCCGGGTGGTTAGCATGATAACAAAAAAACAAGTCAATGCACTAGTTCTCTAGTACATTCGGCGGCTAAGGCCCATGATATCGAGGATCTTGGTGGCAATCTCTTCTACCGAATAATTGGTACTGTTAATCCACGGGATCTGATTTTTACGGTACAACGCTTCCACTTCCGCAACCTCCATCCGGCACTGGCGAAGCGAGGCATAGCGACTGTTCTCCCGACGCTCTTCGCGAATCGCCGCCAGACGCTCCGGGTCGATAGTCAGTCCGAACAATTTATGCTGAAGCGGCTTGAGCGACGCGGGTAGCACCAGATTATCCATGTCATCGGCAATAAAAGGGTAGTTTGCCGCACGGATACCAAACTGCATCGCCAGATACAGGCTGGTGGGGGTTTTACCACAACGAGAGACACCGAGCAGGATCACCTGAGCCTGATCCAGATTGCGCAACGAAATGCCGTCGTCATGGGCGAGGGTGTAATCAATTGCCGCAATACGCGCATCATATTTATTGAGATTATTAGGGTTCAGGCCGTGGGTACGGTGAGCAATCGGCGTCGGGTCCAGTTTCATCTCTTGCTGGAGAGGGGCAACCAGCGCCTGCACAATATCCTGGCAAAAACCTTCGCTTTGCAAAATGATGGCGCGGATTTCCGGTAGCACAATGGAGTAAAAAACCAGCGGGCGCACACCTGTCTGGTGATAAATTGCGTCAATCTGATCCTTCACCGCCCGTGCACGGCTTTCATTTTCGACAAACGGCAGCGTAATGCTGCTGATAGTAACGGGAAATTGTGACATCACTGCGTGTCCTAATACCTCCGCAGTTATAGCCGTACCATCAGAAATATAAAAAACGTGGCGATCAACAGCATTATCCATTTTGTTCTTCCCGTGATGCAGACATAATTCTATGAAAGCATAAATTAAAAACGTACAGAAGCGTAGAAGGTTATGCCTGGTTTATAAAATGAACCTTCAATTTTATATTTTATGAAAACAGTATTTCATTTTTACGCTTTCGTTTATACCGATGGTTTATGTGGAAATTACTGAAGATAGCGGATTTGCGCAACGCTGGGATCAGTCTTAAAAAGTAAAAAAATATATTTGCTTGAACGATTCACCGTTTTTTTCATCCGGTTAAATATGCAAAGATAAATGCGCAGAAATGTGTTTCTCAAACCGTTCATTTATCACAAAAGGATTGTTCGATGTCCAACAATGGCTCGTCACCGCTGGTGCTTTGGTATAACCAACTCGGCATGAATGATGTAGACAGGGTTGGGGGCAAAAATGCCTCCCTGGGTGAAATGATTACTAACCTTTCCGGAATGGGTGTTTCCGTTCCGAATGGTTTCGCCACAACCGCCGACGCGTTTAACCAGTTTCTGGACCAAAGCGGCGTAAACCAGCGCATCTATGAACTGCTGGATAAAACGGATATTGACGATGTTACCCAGCTTGCGAAAGCGGGCGCGCAAATCCGCCAGTGGATTATCGACACTCCCTTCCAGCCTGAGCTGGAAAACGCCATCCGCGAAGCCTATGCACAGCTTTCCGCCGATGACGAAAATGCCTCTTTTGCGGTGCGTTCCTCCGCCACCGCAGAAGATATGCCGGACGCCTCTTTTGCCGGTCAGCAGGAAACCTTCCTCAACGTTCAGGGTTTTGACGCCGTTCTCGTGGCAGTGAAACATGTCTTTGCTTCTCTGTTTAACGATCGCGCCATCTCTTATCGTGTGCATCAGGGTTACGATCACCGTGGCGTGGCACTCTCCGCCGGTGTTCAGCGAATGGTGCGCTCCGACCTCGCATCTTCTGGCGTGATGTTCTCCATTGATACCGAATCCGGCTTCGACCAGGTGGTGTTTATCACTTCCGCATGGGGCCTGGGTGAAATGGTGGTGCAGGGCGCGGTTAACCCGGATGAGTTTTACGTGCATAAACCGACACTGGCAGCGAATCGCCCGGCTATCGTGCGCCGCACCATGGGGTCGAAAAAAATCCGCATGGTCTACGCGCCGACCCAGGAACACGGCAAGCAGGTTAAAATTGAAGATGTACCGCAGGAACAGCGTGACATCTTCTCGCTGACCAACGAAGAAGTGCAGGAACTGGCAAAACAGGCCGTACAAATTGAGAAACACTACGGTCGCCCGATGGATATTGAGTGGGCGAAAGATGGCCACACCGGTAAATTGTTTATCGTGCAGGCGCGTCCTGAAACCGTGCGTTCTCGTGGTCAGGTGATGGAACGTTATACGCTGCATTCACAGGGTAAGATTATCGCCGAAGGCCGCGCTATCGGTCATCGCATCGGCGCGGGTCCGGTGAAAGTCATTCATGACATCAGCGAAATGAACCGCATTGAACCTGGCGACGTGCTGGTCACTGACATGACCGACCCGGACTGGGAACCGATCATGAAGAAAGCGTCCGCCATCGTCACCAACCGTGGCGGTCGTACCTGCCACGCGGCAATTATCGCTCGTGAACTGGGTATTCCGGCGGTAGTGGGCTGCGGTGATGCGACCGAACGGATGAAAGACGGTGAGAACGTCACCGTTTCTTGTGCCGAAGGCGATACCGGTTACGTCTATGCGGAGTTGCTTGAATTCAGTGTGAAAAGCTCCAGCGTGGAAACCATGCCGGACCTGCCGTTGAAAGTGATGATGAACGTCGGTAACCCGGACCGTGCTTTCGACTTCGCCTGCCTGCCGAACGAAGGTGTAGGTCTGGCGCGTCTTGAATTTATCATCAACCGCATGATTGGCGTTCACCCCCGCGCACTGCTTGAGTTTGACGATCAGGAACCACAGTTACAAAATGAAATTCGCGAGATGATGAAAGGCTTTGATTCTCCACGCGAATTTTACGTTGGCCGACTGACCGAAGGGATCGCGACGCTGGGCGCCGCGTTTTATCCGAAACGCGTGATTGTCCGTCTTTCTGATTTTAAATCCAATGAATACGCCAATCTGGTGGGTGGTGAGCGTTACGAGCCGCATGAGGAGAACCCGATGCTGGGCTTCCGTGGCGCGGGCCGCTACGTTTCTGACAGCTTCCGCGACTGCTTCGCACTGGAGTGTGAAGCGGTGAAACGTGTGCGCAACGACATGGGGCTGACCAACGTTGAGATCATGATCCCGTTCGTGCGTACCGTAGACCAGGCGAAAGCAGTGGTTGAAGAACTGGCGCGTCAGGGGCTGAAACGTGGCGAGAACGGGCTGAAAATCATCATGATGTGTGAAATTCCGTCCAACGCCTTGCTGGCAGAGCAGTTCCTGGAATATTTCGACGGCTTCTCAATTGGCTCAAACGACATGACGCAGCTGGCGCTCGGTCTGGATCGTGACTCCGGCGTGGTGTCTGAACTGTTCGATGAGCGCAACGATGCGGTGAAAGCACTGCTGTCGATGGCGATTCGTGCCGCGAAGAAACAGGGCAAATATGTCGGCATTTGCGGTCAGGGACCGTCTGACCACGAAGACTTTGCTGCATGGCTGATGGAAGAGGGGATCGATAGCCTGTCTCTGAACCCGGACACCGTGGTGCAAACCTGGTTAAGCCTGGCTGAACTGAAGAAATAAAATAAATACCCGGCGGCGTTCAGTCGCCGGGTCCATTTCTATATCCCCACCTTTTATCAACCTACTTCGGGCAAACGCGCTCGTGCAATATAAAAAGCTTCCGGGCATCATCTGAATAATTGGCTGGTGTTCTTTCTGATTTTAATTCGTTTGCGATCCTCTCCACAGAATAATTCTCGATACTGTTTTTTCTCAAAGCCGAATGTGACCACTCGTCAATTTCCTTAAGCATATGCGTAATTTTTTCGTCCAGAGTTCGTTGGATTGCACGAAGTCACTGGCGAGTCCCGTTTTTATACTGTCTTCAACCACAGCATAAAAAGGGATATGGATATGAAAAATTACCGCACCGTTATTCAGACATAAGCGCAGATTATGTAATTCAGAGAATTTATTCGAACTAAAACCGATTTTCTGATTTGTCTGGCTGTACAGAAAACAGGATAAATTCCCTCCGCGAGCGGAGGGAAACAGCTACAGGGATTGCATATGAGTTGCTATTTGAAAGTCCTGATTTGTGCGATTGTCGCACTCGCTATATGGTTTTCCCCCGTCCCTGACGGATTAACACCCTTAACCTGGCACATTCTGGCCATATTCATCACCACTGTGGTGGCGTTTATTCTGCAACCGTTGCCGGTAGGCGCTATCGCGTTAATAGCCATCAGTTTTATTATGCTGACCGGCATGATGAAAACCAGCGAAGCCTTAAAAGGTTTCAGCAGCACCACGGTATGGCTTATTGTCGCCGCATTCCTGTACGCGAAAGGATTCATCAAAACGGGGTTGGGGCGGCGTATCGCCTTTTTGCTGATTCGCGGATTTGGCGGCAGCTCGTTACGTCTGGGTTATACATTGGCGCTAAGCGATATGATTATCGCGCCCGCAACGCCATCAAACACAGCGCGAGCAGGGGGAATTTTGTTCCCGATTGTTCGCAGTGTCTCTAACAGCTTTGGATCTGAACCGGATCAAGGGCCGCGTAAAATTGGCGCTTATCTGATGCAGACGGTGTTCCATTCCAACTGTCTCTCATCCTCGATGTTTATGACGGCCAGCGCGCCAAATGCACTCATTGTATCTCTGGCGGCCAGCACCTTATTTGTCGATATCTCATGGGGGATGTGGACGCTAAGCGCACTGGTGCCGGGCATTATCGCTTTTATCACTATGCCGTTGGTCATTTACAAACTCTACCCGCCAGAGATCAAAAAGACGCCAGAAGCCAAAGCGTTGGCACAGGAAGAACTTATCAAAATGGGGCCGGTAACCCGAGATGAGCGCGTGACGATTGGCATTTTCCTGCTTTCATTATTGGCCTGGAGTACATCGAAATGGACTGGTCTGGATGCGACCGCTGTCGCGCTTTCCGGCGTCTGTTTAATGTTGATGACCCGGATTATCACCTGGCAGGATGTGCAGTCAGAGAAGGGGGCCTGGGACATTCTGGTCTGGCTGGGCGTCATGATCTGTATGGCTGATAAGCTCAATCAGCTTGGCCTGTTCAAATGGTTTGCTGTCACAACCTCGGCTCTGTTCACCGGCATTCCGTGGGAGATAACGTTGACGGTGTTGCTGATAGTTTACTGCTATTCCCACTATTTCTTTGCCGGAAGTACGCCGCATGTAGTGGCGATGTATGCCGCTTTTGGCAGCGTCTCGGTTGCTGCAGGCGCGCCGCCGATGATGGCTGCTCTGTCACTGGCGTTCGTCACTAACCTGATGAGCGGCATTTCGCATTATGGCAACGGACCCGCAGTCATCTATTACGGCGCTGGCTATGTCTCGCAACGAGAATGGTGGCGGCTGGGCTTTATCGTCATGTTGTTGAACATTGTCATCTGGTTCGGACTGGGGGCGGTGTGGTGGAAAATTCTTGGCCTATGGTAAGTGGCCTGCGGCAAACATCAATCAAGGAATAGTGTATGAACTTAAAAGATATTCAGGTGGCGATCGTCGGCAAATTAAGCGACCGCTTAATGGCTAAAGTTGAATCTACCTTCACCGCATATCGCCTGTGGGAACTGACCGACGCAGACGCTTTTTACACGCAGATCGCGCCGGATATTAAGGCGCTGGTGACCAGTGGTAATCCGGTAATGGGAGCTTCTCGGGCGCTAATTGAAAAATTTCCGAATCTGAAGATTATTGCCAGCAATGGTGTGGGCTATGACCCTATTGATATCGTGGCAGCCAGGGAGCATGGCGTTATCGTCACCAACACCCCTGGCGTGCTTAATGACTGTGTTGCAGACATTGGCATGGCGTTGTTACTCAATATTGCCCGACGTATTAACATTGCCGATCGTTATGTTCGTGGCGGTCGTTGGCCAAACGAAGGGCGTTTCCCGATGGCGACGAAAGTGAGTGGTAAACGTTGCGGAATTGTTGGTCTGGGGAACATTGGTAATGCTGTAGCCCGCCGTGCAGCAGCATTTGAAATGGAAATTCACTATTTCGACCCAAAACCGCATAACAAACCTGAATGGACGGCGCATGATTCGCTGGTTTCTCTGGCGCAAGCGGTGGACTTCCTCGTTCTGACGCTGCCAGGCGGGGTAAGTACACGCGGCGTTATCGACAAAACTGTGCTGCAGGCTCTGGGGAAAACCGGACATTTGATCAGTATTTCCCGGGGATCAGTGGTGAACGAAACCGATCTGATTGATGCTCTGCAAAATAACATCATTGCTGGTGCGGCACTGGACGTTTATGCCAACGAACCACATGTGCCAGAACAATTAATGTCGCTGGATAACGTTGTCCTGACGCCACATATCGCCAGTGGTACGAGCGAAACGTTTAATGCAATGGCAGATTTGGTTTTTGATAACTTACAGGCTTTCTTTAGCGGACAGCCAGTTATTACCCTGTTACTCAATAAGGCGGGAAATATGATTTATGGTGATATCGCGTATCTTAGTGAACAACAAAAGCGGACATTTCATCCTGTCATTGCTCGTGTCATTGAGTATCTTTCACAGCATGAGCTGAATAGTGTTCCTGTGGGGGAAAAGGTTTTTATTCAGGATGACTCAATATTTTATACCGTGGTTGAACCGATGACTAAACCACTACATGAATGCCGACCAGAAGTTCATCGTAAATATCTTGATGTCCATTTCTTAATTGCCGGAGAAGAGCGGATTTGTGTGGATTTTGATGATGGAGAAAACTCGGTTGTAGAAAGCCACCTGGGCGACCGTGACGTTATTTTTTATGCTGATGAACGTATTAATGATCGGATAATCACGTTGACACCAGGACAGTTTGTGGTGGTCTTCCCGGAAGAGGTACATCGGGCATGTTATAAAGTCGAGAACGTGGAGAAAATCAAAAAAACAGTCGTGAAAATCGACATGAGTTTATTATAGGCGGAGCTGGCTATGACAAAAATTGCCCTGGTGACAGGGGGAAGTAAAGGTATCGGCTACGCGGCAGCAAAGGCACTCTATGACATTGGATATACTGTTATTGTTGCCGCGCGTAACGAAGAAACCTTACAGCAATGTGCACAAGGTTTAGCCAAGGAACGCTTTATTCCTCTGGTTGCTGATGTCACGGATGAGTCCGCTGTCGTTGCACTATTTGCCGAGATTAAGGTTCGTTTTGGTCGACTGGATCTCTTGTTCAATAATGCGGGCAATAATAGTCCGGCAAAAAGTATTGAAGAGGTTGAGTTTACTGAGTGGACACGCGTGTTTAACGCCAATATTCACTCGACATTTTTGTGTTCGAAAGAAGCGATTAAAATCATGAAAGCGCAGCAGCCAATGGGAGGACGCATTATTAACAATGCGTCGATTTCCGCACTGACACCGCGCCTTTATACTGCGGCATACACGGCGTCGAAACATGCTGTTACCGGGTTGACCAAGGCCATTTCCCTTGATTGTCGCAAATTTAATATCGCTTGCGGGCAAATTAATATCGGCAATGCGGAAACGACATTATCGAATCGGATGCGTAAGGGCGTTTATCAGGCAGATGGCGCTATTAAAGCGGAAGATATGATGAATGTTGCTGATGTTGCAGCAGCCATTCAGATGATGGCCCAGTTGCCAGTAACCACGAATGTGCTGGAAATAACGATTATGGCAAATAATATGCCATATGTCGGACGTGGTTAATCGGGATTGAATAAAGCACCTTGCGTATAAGGTGCTTTATTATTTATGAATTATGCCTCAACGCATGTTTGTTCCAGCCGTTGAAGAATATCTTTGCGTAACAAAATTTTGTATTTTACCGGAGGCCGTGCGCGGCAGTTTTTCGATCACCACGATATGTTCAGGGTATTTATATTTCGCGACCCGCTTACGGCTAAAAAAAGCCACCACGTCTTCCAGCGATAATGAATGATGCGGTGCTTTCAGCACGACATAGGCACATGAACGTTCACCTAAGCGTTCATCGGGCATTGCAACCACACAAGCATCGTGAATTTTAGGATGCTGCAATAGAATATCTTCCACTTCACGGCTGCTAATATTTTCGCCGCCGCGGACAATAATATCTTTCTTGCGTCCGGTAATTTTTATATAGCCAGCCTCATCCATGCGGCAGAGATCGCCACTGTAATACCAGCCTTCTTCATCCAGCGCACGGGCGGTTAATTCAGGTTCATCAAAATACCCCATAAACACATTGGGGCCACGCGAGGCTTCTTCACCTTCGCAACCTGGCGGTAAGGTCTTGCGTGCGTCATCGACCACTTTAATTTCCACGCCTGCGGCAGCGTAACCATCGGTGTGCATAAAGCGCGACAAAGGATCGTCGAGATTCACCACTGCATGTGGCGAGCTTTCTGTGGAACCATAAACGCTTAATAATTTAATGCCGCGCTGCTGGCATTCACGCGCCACTTTTTTGGGGATCGTGGTGCCGCCGCAAAGAAAGAAACGCAGCGCAGAAAGGTCGGCAGGCTGTTTCTCTAGTAGATTCAAAAGGTCATAAACAAACGGCGTTGCGCCGAGCATACAGGTGCAACGTTGTTGCTCAAGCAGCGAGAGACAGGCTTCCGGGGTAAAAATATCTAACAACACGCTGCGAGCACCAATCAAAAATGGTGCTGTTACGCCATGCAGAAAGCCCGTTGCGTGACCGAGTGGTGCAGGCATCATAAAGACATCCAGCCAGGTCAGGTTAAGCCGTGCACAATAAGCCCGTTCGCTGGCAAGAATATTATTATGCGTTAGCATCACGCCCTTTGGCATGCCCTCAGTTCCGGAGGTAAATAGCACCGCCGCTAATTCATCGCCGTGGACCGATGTTGCGGCGGCCAGCGGGGGATTGTTGGCAACAATCTGACTTAACGAGAGAGACGAGGTGGCGGGGGCCAGCTTATCCACGCCGACAATTTGTTGTAGTTGTGGAAGCTGATTTTGCAGCGGCAGGATTAAATCTACCGGACGCGTTTGTTTAAACAATGTCGGTGCAAAAAACATTTTTGCCTGACACTTATTGAGCACCCACACCAGTTCAGCTTCTCTCCAGGAAGGCAACAACGGCACGGAAACCGCACCGGTTTTCAGGCAGGCAAGATAGATAACGGTAAATTCACACCAGCCAGGCAATTGAAAAGCGATACGATCGCCCGATTCAATACCGTTAGCCAGTAACCAGCTTGCCAGACAGTTCGCGGCGTGATCGAGTGCGCCATAGGTGTACGATTCGCCATGATTATCGACCACGGCTATTTTGTCTGGCATCGCGCATGCAGTCTGCTGCCAGTAATCGGCCAGCGAAGCATCGCCCCATAACCCTTGCTGACGATACACCGCACGACGTTGTTCGTTGAACGTTAATGTCACTTTCATTTTGAACTCTCGAAACAGAACGTCAGGCCCGAGATGCGGGCCTGTGGGATGCATGATTAGCCGTAGCGAAAATCAATACCGAAGGTGCCTGCGGGATATTGCCATTGTTCGAGAATAGTGTTGCCGCACAGCACCCGACAGGTGCCGCACTCCAGACAACCGGCAGAATCAAAATGAATGTTTCCTGCGTCATCCTGCTTATACAGTCCGGCAGGGCAAGCTTTCATTAATTTACGGAATTCATTGATGTCGGGATTTTCCGCCAAAATGATATGCGGGTGGCCCTCATCAACATGGAATTTGTTGACGCCTAATTTGACGTCAACGTTGACCGTAGCGTTCTGGCTCATAGCGCGGTTGCTCCCTTAATGCCATCTTTCAGCAGATTAATCAGCCCGATTTTCTTCGCATGTCCGAGAATCATTTTTCGTACCGGCTGGTTTGGTTTGCCGTCAATAGTGAACATATCGTTCATGATATCGGCGACCATGCGCGGATACTGACTAAACAGGCGCGGGTTTTCCATCAGCGCCGGGATCTTGCGAAAATGCTGCATATCACGCATGACACAGCTTTGTTCCAGCTCGTGCTTGTATTGCGCCAGACTGCTGGTGGAGAAATCCGCGCGTTCTTTGGCGGCAATCACCGTTGTGGCAGCCGCCTGGGCCGATGCGATGGCTAAATCCATTCCGCGAACCGTAAAGCCCAGATTGAGGCAGAAGCCGGCGGCGTCACCGACGATCATCACACCATCGTTAACCAGTTGCGGCACCATTGCCAGACCGCCTTCCGGCACCATATGCGCGGAATATTCAAGCAACTTGCCGCCGCTAATCAGCGGGCGAATGGCGGGGTGCTGTTTAAAATCCTCCAGCATTTGCGGCACGCTTTTTTGCGCATGGGCGATATCACCCAATCCACAAACCAGACCCAACGATACGGAATCGTGATTGGTATAGATGAATCCGCCGCCCATCAGGCCGTCAGAAGGGGAACCGGCAAACAGCCAGGCGGCACCTTCGTCGTCAGTAACGTTAAAGCGATCGTTGATTTGCTCCGGCGTGAGGCCAATGACTTCTTTAACGCCAACAGCGTAATGATGCGGTTCGGAGGCGGGAACCATTCCCAGCGAACGGCCAAGCATTGAATTAACGCCATCAGCCAGAATCACCACATTGGCTTCGAGAATATCATCCCCGGCCTGCACGCCTGTGACCTTGTTTCCTTCACGAACCAACGCATCGACGCGAACGCCCGGGATAAACTGCGCACCCGCCTGTTCGGCTTGTTCCATCAACCACGGGTCGAGACGATTGCGCAATACGGTATAAGACGCGTGTTGCGGAACATCTGGCTGCTCGCGGTGAAAATCGAGGGTAACGGCGCTTTCTTCGGTTAAGAAGGAGATTTTCTCGCGTGTGACTTTGCGTTCTACCGGCGCTGATGCAGCAAAGCCGGGAATGATCGCTTCAAGCGTGTGGGCATAAAGACGCCCGCCGGTCATATTTTTACATCCGGCACTGTCGCCGCGTTCTATCACCAGGACATCCAGTCCGGCTCGCGCCATGACCAATGCGGCAACGCTACCGGCAACGCCCGCACCGACCACAATGGCATCAAATTTGTCATCCGACATGCGTTATGCTCCCTTCCCGCTGCGTTTACAGCGGGAGATGTGGTTGAAAGGGAATTAGTGACTCAACTGGCTAATCAGGGCAGGGACGACTTTGTAGATATCGCCCACCAGACCGTAGTCGGCATAGTTGAAGATTGGCGCGTTTTTATCTTTATTGATGGCGACAATCACTTTTGCGCCATTGCCGCCAACCATATGTTGGATCTGCCCGGAGATCCCCAGCGTCAGGTAGAGATCGGATTTCAGCAACACGCCGGAGACACCAATATAACGTTCACGCTCCATCCAGTTCTCGCCTTCGGCAATCGGGCGTGAACAACCGACTTCAGCATTGAGTGCCGCTGCCAGTTCGTGAACCATTTTCAGGTCATCCTGCGCTGCCAGACCACGACCGACGCCAACCACGCGTTTTGCTTTGCTCAGGTCCACGCTGCTTGCCGCTTTCGCACGGCGTTCGCGACTAAGAATTTCATGACGCGGAGCAAGGTAAGGCACAGTTTCAATCGGACACTGATGCGAGGCGTCACTGGTGCAAGGTTCCTGAACACCGGGCGCAAGGGTAATGATCGCCAGCGGGCTATTGATCTTTTCCTGGGCGAACGCCAGCCCGCCATACATACGGTGCTCGGCGTAAACGTGACCATCGACCACATCAACCGCAGTGGCATCGTTCACCAGCGCCGCATTCAGTTGCACACTTAACCGTGCAGCCAGCGCTTTACCGCGTTTTGTCGCGGCCAGCAGCAACATAGAAGTGTGTTTATCTTTCAGCAGGGCAGCAATGCTTTCAGCGTAATTTTCAGTGCGTTGCAGTGCATCGTTTTGCTCAAGAACATAAATACATTTTGGACCATAAGGCATAACAGCCTGTGCCTGGTTGGTATTTTGTACAATGGCATACACCTGTTGGCCCCATTGTTGCGCGCCGCCAAACAGTTCGGCATAACGTTCAGGATTATCGCTAAAGACCCAGACGTTGTTTAATTGACTCATCGTTTCTTCTCCGTTGGCTTTAGTTCAGGGCTTTCTTCAGATGTTCCGCCAGCTCGGCAATGGCTTCCGGCGAATCGTTATCGAGAATGATGTGTTTGCGTTCTGTTTGCGGCGGTACGCGAACGCCGATCAGTTCAGCAAGCGGCGTGGCCTGGCTCCAGCCGATATCACTCGCCTGCCACTGATGTACCGTTTTTTTGCCCGCGCCGAGAATGGCTTTCATCGATGGAATGCGTGGCACGTTAATATCGGACGTGACGCACAGCACGGCTGGAACAGCGAGTTCGATCACTTCAACTTCATCTTCAAGAGTGCGTTCAACTATCAGCGTATTCCCCTGACGCTGAATGGCACTCACCGCGTTGATCACCGGAAGTTGCAACATTTCTCCCACCAGCAGGCCAACCTGTTGGGCATAGAGATCGCCAGAACCTTCACCGAAGATCAGTAAATCGAAGCCGATCTTTTCTGCCGCCGCGGCCAGGGCCTTAGCCGTATCAAGGGGGAGTGCATGCTCAAGCTGGGCATCCTGCACCATATACAGACAGTGCGGTCCGCGGGATAACACGTCTTTACGCACTTTTGAGTTCTGCAACAATGAACCGCCAACAGTCAGCGCGGCTATCTCATCGTCATCTGTTGCAAGCTGGCTTGCAGCTTCAATGGCATTGAGATCGAACTGGCTGATTTTGGCGTCGGCATTGTCGAAATTGAGGGTGTACTCGGGAGTGACAACAATGTCCTGTTCTTCAGGCACCAGCTTAAAGCAGGTTATTATTTTCATGATTTCTCCTGTGGGTCGCATACGGAACCATCTCCGATGGAAGGTAAAAATGGCCTGAAAATAGTGTGCGATAGCAGGGCGGGGTTTTCGACGGAGCAATCTGTTTTCCTTGCCAACAATCTTGCAAAAAAAATGCGATCGCTAAAACAAAAGCGAAATGTACAGAAATATTCTTCTGTGCTGGGCGTACTATCTTGCATTCAATGTAAATAATCTTGTTTAGCTCTCGCTAAATGCGGTTGTATAACCGCAATACACGCCGTATTTTATCCGGCATATATTGTTTTTGCTTGCTCATAGAATAGGGAGGTTGTCATGTATCAACGCTGTTTTGATAATGCCAGCGAAACGCTGTTTGTCGCCGGTAAAACGCCACGACTTTCGCGCTTTGCGTTTAGTGACGATCCTAAATGGGAGTCGGGACATCACGTTCATGACAATGAAACCGAGCTGATTTATGTTAAGAAAGGGGTGGCAAGGTTTACCATTGATTCTTCGCTCTATGTGGCACATGCCGATGACATTGTGGTGATAGAACGTGGCAGACTGCACGCGGTAGCTTCAGATGCTAACGACCCGGCAACGACCTGTACCTGTGCGCTATACGGTTTTCAGTTTCAGGGCGCAGAAGAAAATCAGTTACTGCAACCGCATTCCTGTCCGGTAATTGCCGCAGGGCAGGGAAAAGAGGTCATCAAAACGCTTTTTAATGAATTAAGTGTGATTTTACCGCAAAGTAAAAATGGCAACACCTCTTCAGTGTGGGATGCATTTTCCTATACGTTAGCGATTCTCTATTACGAAAACTTTAAAAATGCCTATCGTTCGGAGCAGGGATATATTAAAAAAGATGTCCTGATAAAAGATATTCTCTTTTATCTTAATAATAATTACCGCGAAAAAATCACTTTAGAACAGTTATCGAAAAAATTTCGTGCCAGCGTCAGTTATATTTGTCATGAATTTACTAAAGAGTATCGAATTTCTCCCATTAACTACGTCATTCAACGGCGTATGACGGAAGCGAAATGGTTGCTGACCAATACCGATTTGTCGCAGGCAGAAATCTCCTGGCGCGTGGGTTATGAAAATGTCGATCATTTTGCCAAACTGTTTTTGCGCCATGTTGGCTGTTCTCCCAGTGATTACCGCAAACAATTTAAAAATTGTTTTGCGGAACAAGAAATCTTATCTGAATTTTCTGAACCTGTAAGTCTTGCCGGATAAATCTGGCGGCGCAGTTTTTGTCAGAAGCTGCGCCGCCTGAAGATTATTTATTCTGGTAATCTTTCAGGATCTGCCGACCTGCAACGTAAATCATAATCTCGTCAGTACCACCGCCAATCCGTTCACAGCGCACATCACGCCAGAAGCGGGAGACGCGCGCCTCATCGGTGTAGCCCAGACCGCCCATGATTTGAATCGCATCGTCAATGACTTCCATCGCAGTACGCGCGCAGTACAGTTTTGCCAGCGCCGCGCTGGTGCGCAGTGACTGATGCTGATCAGCTTGCCATGCCACTTTCAGAACCATATTGCGCATGTTGTCGATCTTAATCGCCATCAGTGCCAGCTTTTCCTGGATCATCTGGTTATGACCAATTGGCTTACCAAAAGCGATACGCTGGTTGGCATAGCGGGCGGCATCTTCGAATGCGCATTCGGCAAAGCCAGTGCTGCGCGCGGCGTTGATCAGGCGCTCCATCTCAAAGTTGTACATCACATTGAGGAAACCCATTCCTTCTTCGCCTACCATGTCGCTCTCTTCAACTTCCACGTTGTCGAGATAAACTTCGCAGGTGCTAAGCATATGCCAGCCGATTTTATGCAGCGGATTGATCTTAATGCCGGGCTTACTGGACTCAACCCACCACAGGGTGAAGGCTTTTTTCGGATCTTTCGGTTCCGGATCGCGCGCCAACACCAGCATATACGGGTACTCTTTCGCACCGGTAATAAAGGTTTTCTGTCCGTTGATGTAAACCTTGCCATTTTTACGCGTGTAAGTGGTGGTGGCGCTGTTGTTATCTGAGCCAGCACCGGGTTCCGTCAACGCCAGGGCATAGGCGGGGTCGCCGGTTTCCAGGGTGCTTTCTGCCGTTTTACGTAGCTGCTCCTCAGAACCGAAACGGCGCATGCTGTGAATACACTGACCGTTGGTAATCAAAAACGCCGGAGCACCGCATTTTGACACTTCCATCAGCGCCAGCATCTGGGTGACGTAATCCGCAGGGATGCCGCCGAACTCTTCCGGCACGCCAAGCATAGAAATGCCGTTATCCGCCAGCGCCCGCATAAACTCACGCGGATATGTCCCGTTTTGATCGCAGGTGCGGAAATACTCTTCCGGAAAGCTAGTTGTAATCAGTTCGCGAATACTGGCCAGCAGCAGTTCTTGTTCTTCAGTTAAAGAAAAATCCATCATTATACTCCTGTTAATGAGCCGCTTCAGGCAGGACAAAACCCATCGCCGCATCGATAAATAATCTTTCGTCCATCATTTTCAGTTCTGGCGAAATCACTGGGGTGAAATCCATTTTGTCGAGAATATCTTTTTGTAAATCGACGCCAGGCGCGATTTCGATTAAATGCAGGCCGTCTTCTTTCAGGGTGAATACAGCACGTTCGGTGATGTAACGAACATCCAGTCCCCGTTCGAGCGCGATTTTTCCGCTAAAAGTAATTTCCGGTAGTTCACGGATAAATTTATTTACCCGTCCTTCCTGGACGATATTTAATTTACCATCGGCAATTTCTGTTTTTAAACTGCCCGCAGTTAACGTGCCGCAGAAAATGATTTTCTTCGAGGTGGCACTGATATCAATAAATCCACCGGTACCCATGATTTTGCCATTGAATTTATGCACACCGACGTTACCGTGCTGGTCGACTTCGGCAAAACTCAAATAACAGACATCCAGACCACCGCCGTGGTAAAAATCGAACTGGGAAGTCATATCCAGAATGGCGCGGGTATTCACGTTCGCGCCAAAGGCGATACCTTGCGAAGTAATACCGCCAATTGGGCCTGTTTCCACCGTCAGAATAAAGTCATCAGCACAACCTTCTTCCCGGGCGACCAGGCCAATACCGTCGGCAATACCGACACCAACATTCCCCACAGCACCTTTGCGCATTTCAAACAATGCGCGCCGCGCGACTAATTTACGCTGATTAAGAGGCAAGCTAAGTTGGGTACTGTCATCCAGGGTGAAGTCACCAGAAATAAAACGATTAACTGGCGCACCGCCATACAGTTGGGTTTGGTCCGGATCGACCACCACAATATCGATAAGATAACCTGGAATACGGACAGCTTTAGGATGCAGCGTGGCTTTCTTAACCATCTTCTGCACCTGCATCATCACGATACCACCGTTATTGTGCACCGCCTGGGCAATAACCAATGCGTCGAGATACATCACTTCATCTTCAAAGGTGGCGTAGCCTTCGCTGTCGCAGGTGGTGGCACGAATAAAGGCAATATCTGGCGCGATCGCTTTGTAATAGAGATATTCTTTATTATCAAACTCGACCAGTTTAATCAGATCTTCTTTAGTCACTTCATTCAGTTTGCCGCCTTGCTGGCGAGGGTCGACAAACGTTCCGATACCAATATCGCTAATAATTCCTGGCTGGTGGGCAGCAGCAGCGCGCAATGTTTGAGTGAGCACACCTTGTGGATAGTTATAGGCAACAATTTTATTTTGTTCTGCGAGTTCAGAAATACGCGGTGATTGTCCCCAATGGCCGCATAATGCCCATTTCACCAGGCCTTCTTGCGCCAGCGGACTAATACCCCGATCGGCGCGATCGCCAAGCCCTGTAGGGCTAATAATCGATAAATTACGCGGCGTCTGGGTTTGTTTATATTTATCAGCAAGTGCGGTAATTAATGTGGTGGCTTCCAGAATACCGCCACCTGCACCTAATACACAAAGTGTTGCTTCGTCGGGAATATAACTTACCGCTTCCTGTGCCGACAGGACCGGCACGCGTCCATTAATACGAGGTGGTTTTACAGGTTTCATTATTTTTTCCTGATTCAGGTATGGATTTATCTGTGCGAGAATTAAAAATAGCGCACAGATACCCACAGAATATTTTTATCAAATACTCTTTAAAAATATTTTTTTAATACGGCGGGGAAGGTTACTCCCGCCGGTACGTTATTTATTACGCCTGGTGCAAAATAGTTAATACTGTGCGCAAATCATTCACCGATATTTGCCCAGGCGCAGAGGCTTTTTTTACTGCGCCAAAGGTTGCCGCCGAACCAAATACTTCACCAGCCAGACGGGAAATTACGCCAGTTTTTGCCATCGACATCGTGATGATTGGACGATCGGCATACTGCTCCTGCATCTCCAGGGTAGCGGCAAGCAACGTCAGGACATCGCTGGTGCTTTGCGGCATCAACGCAATTTTAGGAATATCGGCGTCGAAGGACTGCATTTTACGCAAACGGGCAATAATCTCTTCGGCTTCCGGCGTTTTATGGAAGTCATGGTTGGACATGACAACCTTCACATCATGCGCATGTGCATAGGCGACGGTTTCTTTAACCTGATCATCGCCGGTAAATAACTCCAGATCGATCATATCGACCAGACCGCTGTCGATGGCTGCGCGATTGAGTGCAATATAAGCCTCAGTGGAAATCGCCTGCTCGCCGCCTTCTTTAGCGCTACGGAAGGTAAACAGCAGCGGTTTTTCTGGCATTACCTCACGGAGGATTTTTGCCGCGGCCATGACAGACCCCACGCTGGAGAGGTCGGCAATGTGGTCCACACGCCATTCCAGAATATCAAAGTCCGCTTCACGATAGGCGAGAGCTTCAGATTTCACGCTGGCGATATCCTTTGCCATCAGCGAGACGATGATTTTTGGTGCGCCCGTGCCAATGACGAGATCTTTTACTGTTACGGTTTTCATTTTTTACCCTTTCTGCACGCGGTCAGCCTGTCAGGCGCCGAACCCCATGACCTGTTTAACGTATTCCAGAGGGAAATCTTTGCCAGTCCATAACGTGAACTGTTCAGCCCCTTGCCACAACAACATGCCGTATCCATCAATCGTTTTGCAACCTGCTTGTTGCGCCTGCTGCAATAACTTCGTCATATGCGGGTTATACACGCATTCAGTGACCAGCAGTCCTGGATGTAACATACTGACATCGTTAACTAATGATTCATTTTCAAGAGGCTTCATACCCACTTTTGTGCCGTTGGTTAAAATGTCGGCGGAAGCCAGGGCTTCAGCAAAGGCTTGCTGATCGGCGAGATCGGTCACGGTGACGACACAATCGGTGTTTTCGTTGACCCGTTGTGCGAAGGCGAGGGCTTTATCGAAGAATTCATCCCGACGGTTGAAGATTTTAATCTCTTTTAAACCTTCAATCGCGCCTTGCGCGCCAATCGCCGTTGAGGCACCACCGGCACCTAGCAGCACCATCGTTTTGCCTTTGATATCAAAACCGCTCTCTTTAATGGCGCGAATATGGCCCGTGCCGTCGGTGTTATAGCCGCGCAGGTAGCCGTCATCATTGACGATGGTATTGATAGCGCCAACCAGTTTGGCCGCTGGTGTTAATTCATCAACATATTCACACGCCAGTTGTTTGTTAGGCATCGACACACCGGTTCCGCGCATTTTTAAGGCTTTTAAGCCTTCAATTGCGCCGGCAAAGCTATCGTTATCCACTTCAAAGGCCATATAGGTAAATGGCAATCCCGCTTTTTCTAAGGCTTTGTTTTGCATTTCAGGCGATAAACTGTGGCGGATAGGATAGGCCATCAGGCCAATCAATTCGTATTTAGCGGTAACATCCATAATTAACTCCTCTAATTTCTTTGCTTAATTGTGTTTAACCGGGGTGCTAAGATTGCGTTCGCCAAACCGGACATCATTTTCAGGAATAATGAAAACGCGGTAATAGCGGATGAAAACAATAATTGCGGTAATCAGGGCCAGAAGCGCGAAAGTAAAATCGAGAACGATGATGTATTGCAGGCCGATATTTGACAGATAACCGGTAATCAGCGGAATAACAAAATTGGCCAGACCACCCATCATCATATAAATACTGGTGACTTTGGCTTTGCTTTTTGGAAAAAACTCGGACATGACTGAAACGCCAAGCTGTAAAATACCGCCAGCAGCAGAAAAACCGATGACAAAAGCCCCTGCATTACACACCAGTGGAGAAGGGTACAGATAAATGATAGCGGCGGTTACCGTTGCCAGCGCTGAGTTAAACACGTTAGCCCAGATGGGACGTACCATTTTTTTCAATAGTGCGGCAAAAATAAAGACACAGACCAGCGAACCCATACTGTAATAAGAGATAGTTTTTAATGCCTCGGATTCCGACATACCGGCAAATGCCATCGCATATTTGGGCATCCACACGACAATTACATAAAAGGTCGAGAACGCGGCAACACCGAACAGTACTGATGAAACACCTTCCAGCCAGACTAACGGTTTACTGTTCATTTGCGGTAGTTCACCAGCTACGCTGGCATCCACCAACTGACCTGGGAATTTGCTTTTCAATAGCATCAGCGTGATCAGCACAAACAGGATGCCTGGAATAATAAGCCCATAACCGTACCAGATGTTATTCAACAGCATATAACTCACCAGCATCGGATAGAGCATTTGGCCGAACGATATCATCGCCTTAACCAATATTACGGCTGAACCCGAGGCTTTCGGGAAGCATTCCATCAACGCCGGATATCCACCGGTATCCAGGGCTGAGTTGGCGATACCAACGCACACAGCCAGACCGTAAGCGAGAGCTAAACTTGGGCAGGCCGGAATACCAAAGAAAAACAGCATATACATGGCAACGGCCATGAATATTACTGCTCGTCGACCAAATTTATCGGAGATTACACCGAAGAATAAAATACTTATCAGACGGCCCAGACCGATACCAGAAATTAAATAGGCGATACCGGCGTTATCGGTAGAAAACTTTTCTGCCAGAGATGACATGTTTTGTGCAAGCGTAATAACACTAATGCCATGTAGGAAATAGCTGAAGTATACACAAAGGACAGCCAGGATAAATGGCGTGCTGAAAGCCTTATTTTGAGACATTTTCACAGCTCCTTGCTGAAAGATAATTTTGTTACCGTCCGTGTTGTATTTCGACGGTTTTCATAATCACTATACTGAAGATGATTTTCTCTGGGTACATGGCATAAAGTTTATGTTTCCAGGAATATTGCATGTGATAGTTTGTTTTTGATCGCGATTTTCCTTAATTAGCGCAGAAAGAGTAATTTATCCGTAAGATCTTGCATGACCTGAAAAGAATATTGCATTACCCGCCCGTAGCAACATTCTCCTTTAATGATGGATGTTGTGCTTCTTTTCGACTGCGTACGCCAATAAACAGCGCCAGTAAAAAGCCGATAGCAGCGATGGCGGTATCGAACCACATAATATCGGCAATACTTCTTTGCGAAAGATGAGCCGTAATCAACGGAATGGTAAATGTTGCAATGCTGCCCGCACTGTAATAGATCCCCGTTGCTTTTCCTTTGGCATGGGGAAAACGTTCCGCCATTAACGTCAGGCCAATTTGTACAACACCACCTGCGGAGGTAAAACCGATGACGAAAGCAAATATTATCACCACATAAAATGTGGGATGCAGGCAGACGGTGAGCAGGGCGATAAATGAGATAAAAGTGTACAGCATCAACAATGTTGTTGAGTGAACGGTTTTACGAATGAGTGGAGCAGTAATAAATACACACAGCAGCGAACCCACGGTATAGATACTGAGTAATTTGATCGACATGGTGTATGACATGCCAGCGACAAATTGCCCGTATTGTGCCAGCCACTGGCTAACCAGATAAAAGGTTGCCATTGAAATATAGCCATAGAGGGTGTAACTGGCTAAATCAATAATTGAGCAGCGATGCCCCGCGGAAGTGGTCGCTTTCTTTACCACAGGCAAGCGACGGCCCGGATGTGGTGGAAAGGTACAGCGATATAAAAACAGACCGTTAACGATCATAATCGCCGCGGCAATCATAAAAGGCCAACCGAACCACAGTTCAGCCCACACTAACAGGCTGATAATTAGCGGCAATAAAAATTGCCCGCTGGAGACAAAGGCTTTAATTAAAATATTGGCTGTACCCGGTGAATGAGGAAAGGCTTCCATCAAACTGGGATAGGTACCAGCATCGAGAAAACTGTTCGCCATGCCCGCCAGGAAACCAAAAGCATAAGCAATAATGATGTTATTGGTGTGCAGGATGCCAAAAAAGAAGGCCATATAGCAGCACATACCCAGAATAATAAAAGGGCGGCGACCAAAACGATCGGATAATAATCCTGCAAAAAGCAAGACACTCAATCGTCCTATACCTAATGATGAAATAACAATCGAAACGCCTGCGGCATTGGTCTGCCAGAGCGTCTCCAGCGAGGCCATATTTAAAGTCATCAAAATGACACCCATACCATGCACCAGGTAATTGAGATACAACCCAAGCGCGGTAGGGAGGTAGGGATTTTTCATAAGATCTACTTAGCAATATTGCTTAAAAAGTTGCTGTTGTTATGTCAGCATCCGTTTATTATTTTTGTCATGACGTCCGTTGTATCCCGTTAAAATATCAACACAGGCGTTCCAGATCGTGCGCATATAATTCAGCTGCGACAGACTGGTAAATCTTCCAGTCAATAAAATTACCTTCAGGGTAGATATGTTGAAATGCGATTAAATTGGGGAAAAAACGCATGGTGTTGTTGCCGATGCGGTTGTTTATTTTTTCTATGATGGCGTGAAGATGCCTTTTTCTTTGCTGGCGCATTGCCAGCAGTTTTTCAACTATCTCGTCAGGAATATCCGTTTTTCCTTTCTCCCATTGTTGCCAGCTTTCACTGTCGCCCGTCAGGGCAATCCAGGTCGCGCATTCATCAATGGTCATGGCAAAAATATGGCGTAGTGCCTGGAGTTCATAAGCGTTCATCGTGTAATGGCTGCATGAAAAAAAGAATAAAATATAAATAACATTATCAGCCTGCTTACGGCTTGAAGAGAGTCACAGTATCTTGTGCAACATTATTGGAAAGAACGAGAGGCGGGGTAATGAAGCAAAAAATGTTAAAAAAAAGCCCATCGTGGGAGATGGGCAAAGACTACACACAGCAATTCGTTGTTTCACTCAGGGGATTTCCATGCTTATAAATCAATATGTTGATTTATAACCGTGAGCTAATAGTAGGCATACGGACTTTTTGCGTCGATCAGATTCGTCTCATTAGTTTAAAAACTGTAAAGGATTTGCGACAGATACTGCCAGCTGAATGGCGGTAAGCAGGAAAATACGGACTGGAGGAATGAAATATCAATTAGCAGTGATTAACAATCAGGCGGCAGAGCCGCCTGATGAGAAATTACTTATTCGGTTTCTCGATTTCGCCCAGCTCTTCGAGAATTTCCTCTGGTTGGTCAGTCGGCGGCGGGACTTCTTCAACCCACGCAGCAAACAGACGCCAGGAAACAGCCAGTAGTACCGGACCAATAAACAGACCGATCATACCGAAAGCAATCAAACCACCAATAACCCCGGAGAGGATCAGAATCAGCGGTAAATCTGCGCCCATGCGAATTAGCATTGGGCGGATGACGTTATCCAGAGTGCCAACCACACCGCTCCACACTAACAATACCGTTCCCCAGGTGGTATCGCCGGTCCAGTAGAGCCAGATAATCGCCGGAATCAACACTGGCAGCGGACCTAGCTGAACGAGGCAGGAGAGGATCATTAATACCGTTAGCAGCGTGGCGTAAGGCACACCAGAAACGGCCAGACCGATACCGCCAAGCACTGCCTGCACTAACGCAGTCACCACAACGCCCAGCGCCACTGCGCGGATAGCCTGCGCCGCCAGCAGTACAGCAGCATCACCGCGAGCACCAGCCAGACGGGTCGCAAAATGGCGAATACCTTGCGCCACCTGTTCACCGCGCCAGTACAATAGGGCGCTGAAGAGCAGCATCAAGGCACAATGCACCATAAAGCGCCCGATATGCGCGGCTTGCCCGACGAACCAGGTGGTGGTGGTGCCAATATAAGGACGGACTTTCGCCATAATTGCCGTGCCGCCCATATCCAGCAAATTGTGCCAGCCTGCGTACAGCTTCGCGCCAATCACCGGAATGGTATTAAGCCACGCTAAATCCGGTAATGTCATATCTCCACTGGAGATGGCCTTAATTAACGGGCCACTGCCGTCGACGATACTGTTAACCAGTAAGGCGATAGGGATGATAAACACCATCACCAGGAGCAACGTCATTACCAGAACGGCGAGAGAGCGACGGCCAAACATGATCTTTTGCAAACGTAACAATACCGGCCAGGTGGCGATAACCACCGTACCGGCCCATGCGAAGCCGAGAATAAAGGGTTGAACGATCCACAGACATGCCACAATCATGATGGCTAAAAACAGCACCGAAAGCAGAATTTGTGCGACATCCCTGGGCTGACGAACATTTACCATAACTACTTTTCACCTTTTTTGTGCGTCAAATCGTCGACGCGACGTGAACACGCGAAACTCACCTGCATAATGATGAGCAATTTCAGCGGTTTTTAACAGGCCGATTCTGCCCTTAATTCTGATGGGCGTGTTAGAAAAAAATGTGGTACAACAACTCAGGCAACACGCAAACGATTTACTCGTCGTATTTCAAGTTGCATGTGCAGCGGCTACGTTCGTTCACCCCAGTCACTTACTTTTGTAAGCTCCTGGAGTTCACTCGCTTGCCGCCTTCCTGCAACTCGAAATCCATAGAGTAAACAAACATCACCTTTCAGTGCGCTATTGCAGCAGCCTGAAAGAACAGTGTATCGACCTACATCACAGACCGCAGGAAAGGGTCACTATAATGATTCCACAGATTTCCCAGGCACCCGGCGTCGTTCAACTGGTGCTTAATTTTTTGCAAGAGCTGGAGCAACAAGGTTTTACCGGCGATACGGCGACAAGTTATGCCGATCGTCTGACAATGTCGACCGACAACAGTATTTACCAACTTCTCCCCGATGCGGTGGTATTTCCGCGTTCAACCGCAGATGTGGCGTTAATTGCCCGTCTGGCCGCGCAGGAACGCTATTCATCGCTGATCTTTACCCCCCGCGGCGGCGGTACCGGCACTAACGGTCAGGCGCTCAACCAGGGGATTATTGTTGATATGTCCCGCCATATGAACCGCATCATCGAAATTAACCCTGAAGAGGGCTGGGTGCGCGTTGAGGCCGGGGTGATAAAAGACCAACTCAATCAGTACCTGAAACCATTTGGCTACTTTTTTGCGCCAGAACTTTCGACCAGCAACCGGGCAACGCTCGGCGGGATGATCAATACCGATGCATCAGGTCAGGGATCGCTGGTCTATGGC
This sequence comes from Escherichia sp. E4930, assembly GCF_005845405.1. Classification (NCBI taxonomy): domain Bacteria; kingdom Pseudomonadati; phylum Pseudomonadota; class Gammaproteobacteria; order Enterobacterales; family Enterobacteriaceae; genus Escherichia; species Escherichia sp. E4930. Next base: position 158,494 of record NZ_VCDZ01000001.1, read on the forward strand.
AAAACGTCAGATCACGTGTTGGGCGTGCGGGCGGTGTTGTTGGGGGGCGATATTCTCGATACGCAACCTTTACCTGTCGAACTTGCTGAAACGTTGGGTAAAACCAATACCACGATTGGGCGGATCTACAACACTGTCTATCAACGTTGCCGCCAGCAACGCCAATTAATCATCGACAAATTCCCCAAACTTAACCGTTTTCTTACCGGTTACGATCTGCGTCATGTCTTTAACGATGAGATGACCGAGTTCGACCTGACGCGCATTCTGACCGGATCAGAAGGGACGCTGGCCTTTATTACCGAAGCGCGGCTCGATATTACGCGCTTGCCTAAAGTGCGCCGTCTGGTGAACGTCAAATATGACTCTTTTGACTCCGCGCTACGTAATGCGCCGTTTATGGTTGAGGCGCGTGCGCTTTCGGTAGAGACGGTGGACTCAAAAGTGCTGAATCTGGCGCGGGAAGATATTGTCTGGCATTCCGTCAGCGAACTGATTACCAATGTGCCAGACAAAGAGATGCTCGGGCTGAACATTGTTGAATTTGCCGGAGATGATGAGGCGCTGATTGACGAGCGGGTAAATTCACTCTGTGCGCGGCTGGATGAACTGATTGCCAGCCAGCAGGCAGGGGTGATCGGCTGGCAGGTGTGCAGTGAGCTGGCAGGTGTTGAGCGTATTTATGCAATGCGCAAAAAAGCCGTCGGCCTGCTCGGCAATGCCAAAGGTGCAGCCAAACCGATTCCATTTGCCGAAGATACCTGCGTGCCGCCGGAACATCTGGCAGATTATATTGCTGAATTTCGCGCGCTGCTCGACAGCCACGGTTTAAGTTATGGCATGTTTGGCCACGTCGACGCTGGTGTTTTGCACGTCCGTCCAGCGCTGGATATGTGCGATCCGCAACAAGAGATGTTGATGAAGCAAATCTCTGATGACGTGGTGGCGCTGACTGCAAAATACGGTGGCTTGTTATGGGGCGAGCACGGTAAAGGTTTTCGTGCCGAATACAGTCCGGCGTTTTTCGGTGAAGAGCTTTTCGCAGAGCTACGCAAGGTTAAAGCGGCGTTTGATCCGCATAACCGACTAAATCCAGGGAAAATCTGCCCACCAGAAGGTATTGACGCGCCAATGATGAAAGTGGACGCGGTAAAGCGTGGCACGTATGACCGACAAATCCCCATCGCGGTACGCCAGCAGTGGCGCGGCGCTATGGAATGCAATGGCAACGGTTTGTGCTTCAACTTTGATGCCCGCAGCCCGATGTGTCCGTCAATGAAGATAACTCAGAACCGCATTCATTCACCGAAAGGGCGTGCAACACTGGTGCGTGAATGGTTACGTTTGCTGGCGGATCGCGGCGTTGACCCTCTAAAACTGGAGCAAGAGCTACCAGAGTCTGGCGTCAGCTTGCGCACGTTAATTGCCCGTATGCGCAATAGCTGGCATGCAAATAAAGGCGAATATGACTTCTCGCACGAAGTGAAAGAGGCGATGTCGGGCTGCCTGGCCTGTAAAGCGTGTTCGACTCAGTGTCCGATCAAAATTGACGTACCGGAGTTTCGCTCTCGTTTCCTGCAACTCTATCACACGCGCTATCTACGCCCATTGCGCGATCATCTGGTGGCAACGGTCGAAAGTTACGCACCGCTGATGGCGCGTGCGCCAAAGACTTTTAACTTCTTCATTAACCAGCCGCTGGTGCGCAAACTCTCGGAAAAACACATCGGTATGGTCGATTTGCCGCTGCTTTCAGTGCCGTCGCTGCAACAACAAATGGTGGGGCATCGCTCGGCAAACATGACGCTGGAACAGCTTGAAGCGCTCAGTTCAGAACAGAAAGCACGCACGGTGCTGGTAGTGCAGGATCCTTTCACCAGTTATTACGATGCGCAGGTGGTGGCGGATTTTGTTCGTCTGGTCGAAAAATTAGGTTTCCAGCCAGTGCTGTTGCCATTCTCACCGAATGGTAAAGCGCAGCATATCAAAGGCTTTCTTAATCGTTTTGCGAAGACGGCGAAAAAGACGGCGGATTTTCTCAACCGTATGGCGAAACTGGGGATGCCAATGGTGGGGGTCGATCCGGCGCTGGTGCTCTGTTATCGCGATGAATATAAACTGGCTCTGGGCGAGGCGCGTGGCGAGTTTAACGTCTTACTGGCGAATGAATGGCTGGCAAGCGCACTTCAGTCACAGCCAGTGACAGCAGTCAGCGGTGAATCATGGTATTTCTTTGGTCACTGTACTGAAGTTACCACCTTGCCGGGGGCGCCAGCACAATGGGCCGCGATATTTGCCCGTTTTGGCGCGAAACTGGAAAATGTCAGCGTGGGTTGCTGCGGCATGGCAGGGACTTACGGACATGAGGCGAAAAACCATAAAAACTCGCTCGGGATCTATGAGTTATCCTGGCATCAGGCAATGCAGCGTCTGCCGCGTAATCGCTGTCTGGCGACCGGGTATTCTTGCCGCAGCCAGGTTAAACGGGTTGAAGGGACGGGGGTACGCCATCCCGTGCAGGCATTACTGGAGATTATTAAATGATCTGGAAACGTAAAATCACCCTGGAAGCACTGAATGCTATGGGTGAAGGAAACATGGTGGGGTTGCTGGATATTCGCTTTGAACATATTGGTGATGACACCCTTGAAGCGACAATGCCAGTAGACTCGCGGACAAAGCAGCCTTTCGGGTTACTGCATGGAGGTGCATCCGTGGTGCTGGCCGAAAGTATTGGTTCCGTTGCCGGGTATTTATGTACCGAAGGTGAGCAAAAAGTGGTTGGCCTGGAAATCAATGCTAACCATGTTCGCTCAGCACGAGAAGGGCGGGTACGCGGCGTTTGTAAACCGCTGCATCTCGGTTCACGGCATCAGGTCTGGCAGATCGAAATATTCGATGAAAACGGGCGTTTGTGTTGTTCATCACGATTGACGACCGCCATTTTGTGACGTTGTCACCAGAAAAGTGTGATGCATATTGCTTTTGGTTATTATCTGCGCAGTAAACGGTGGTATACTGTGCAGGTCTTGTCTAAAGCGAGGATGCTATGTCTACTCAACTTAATCCCACCCAGCTGGCTATCGAATTTTTACGCCGTGACCAAAGCAATCTTTCACCCGCTCAATATCTCAAGCGTCTGAAACAACTAGAACTTGAATTTGCTGATCTGCTTACTCTTTCGTCTACGGAACTGAAAGAAGAAATCTACTTCGCCTGGCGTCTGGGCGTGCATTAATCCCTACTGAACATAGTCTGAACGCCCATCGACCTGGATTAACATCTGTCCAGGTCTGACGATTATTTTCTGACCGCCCTCCCGTTGTTACCTGCCTGATATTGCTCAAAAATAATACAAATCGCAGTTTGTGTTAAAACGGCGACGCAGTCTTATGAGATTATTCTTATCGCCCCTTCAAGAGCTAAGCCACTTTGAGTGCCGGAGATAAGCGCCGGATGGGGTAGAAACCCTTAAGCCTGTGATGCACAGACTTAAGGGTTTTCTTATTTCAGAACTCGCCACTTTTTTACCTATCTCTTAAATAGTCATTTTCGATACAACTTTTTCTTTTCCATCACAGCCTTAACACCCACTCGATAATAATCATTATCTAACAATGAGATACCTAATTCTTAGCATGCCTGTTAACCCTCTCATCAGGGTCTATGCTTATTAAATACAGGCAAAAAGCATGTTTTACGCTAAAGCCCCTGCGTTTGCTGGGTTGAACTGATAATCATTATCACTAACATGCTGTTATCCGCTGAAAGCGATGAAGTGAGGTAAATCGATGGACATGCATTCAGGAACGTTTAATCCACAGGATTTCGCCTGGCAAGGCTTAACGTTAACACCCGCAGCCGCGGCGCATATACGTGAGTTAGTCGCGAAGCAGTCGGGCATGGTTGGCGTGCGTTTAGGCGTCAAACAAACAGGCTGCGCGGGCTTTGGCTATGTGCTCGACAGCGTCAGCGAGCCAGAGAAAGATGATCTGCTGTTTGAACGTGACGGCGCGAAGCTGTTCGTCCCGCTGCAAGCGATGCCGTTTATTGATGGCACGGAAGTCGATTTCGTTCGCGAAGGACTCAATCAGATATTCAAATTTCACAACCCGAAAGCCCAGAATGAATGTGGCTGTGGCGAAAGCTTTGGGGTATAGGCGGTACTATGTCTCGTAATACTGAAGCAACTGACGATGTCAAAACCTGGACCGGCGGCCCGCTGAATTATAAAGAAGGATTCTTCACCCAGTTAGCCACCGATGAGCTGGCAAAGGGGATAAACGAAGAGGTGGTGCGCGCAATTTCGGCGAAGCGTAATGAGCCGGAGTGGATGCTGGAGTTTCGTCTCAACGCCTACCGCGCATGGCTGGAGATGGAAGAGCCGCACTGGCTGAAAGCGCACTACGACAAGCTGAATTATCAGGATTACAGCTACTACTCGGCACCATCGTGCGGTAATTGTGACGACAACTGCGCGTCTGAACCCGGCGCGGTGCAGCAAACTGGCGCGAACGCCTTTTTAAGTAAAGAGGTGGAGGCGGCGTTTGAGCAGCTAGGCGTTCCCGTGCGGGAAGGCAAAGAGGTGGCGGTGGATGCCATTTTCGACTCTGTTTCGGTTGCCACCACTTATCGCGAAAAACTGGCGGAGCAGGGAATTATCTTCTGTTCCTTTGGCGAGGCGATTCACGATCACCCGGAACTGGTGAAGAAATATCTCGGCACTGTGGTACCCGGGAATGACAACTTCTTTGCCGCGCTTAATGCGGCAGTGGCCTCTGACGGTACGTTTATTTATGTGCCTAAAGGCGTGCGCTGCCCGATGGAGCTCTCCACCTATTTCCGCATTAACGCGGAAAAAACCGGGCAGTTTGAGCGCACCATTCTGGTGGCCGATGAAGACAGCTACGTCAGCTACATTGAAGGCTGTTCAGCTCCGGTGCGTGACAGCTATCAGTTACACGCGGCGGTGGTGGAAGTCATCATCCATAAAAACGCCGAGGTGAAATATTCCACGGTACAAAACTGGTTCCCTGGCGATAACAACACCGGCGGTATTCTCAACTTCGTCACCAAGCGTGCTTTGTGCGAAGGCGAAAACAGCAAAATGTCATGGACGCAATCAGAAACCGGGTCAGCGATTACGTGGAAATATCCCAGCTGCATTTTGCGCGGCGATAACTCCATTGGTGAGTTTTACTCAGTAGCGCTGACCAGCGGTCATCAGCAAGCGGATACCGGCACCAAGATGATCCATATCGGTAAAAACACCAAATCGACCATTATCTCGAAAGGGATCTCTGCCGGACATAGTCAGAACAGTTATCGCGGATTAGTGAAAATCATGCCGACGGCGACCAATGCGCGCAATTTCACTCAGTGCGACTCAATGCTGATTGGCGCTAATTGTGGGGCGCATACCTTCCCGTATGTCGAATGTCGCAATAACAGCGCACAACTGGAGCACGAGGCAACGACATCACGTATTGGTGAAGATCAACTGTTTTACTGCCTGCAACGCGGGATCAGCGAAGAAGACGCCATCTCGATGATTGTTAACGGTTTCTGCAAAGACGTGTTCTCGGAACTGCCGCTGGAATTTGCCGTTGAAGCACAAAAACTCCTCGCCATCAGTCTTGAACACAGCGTCGGATAAGGAATAAACATGTTAAGTATTAAAGATTTACACGTCAGCGTGGAAGATAAAGCTATCCTGCGCGGATTAAGCCTCGACGTTCGTCCCGGCGAAGTTCACGCCATTATGGGGCCAAACGGTTCGGGTAAAAGTACCTTATCGGCAACGCTTGCCGGGCGCGAAGATTATGAAGTGACGGGCGGCACGGTTGAGTTTAAAGGCAAAGATTTGCTTGCGCTGTCGCCGGAAGATCGTGCAGGTGAAGGCATTTTTATGGCCTTCCAGTATCCGGTGGAAATTCCCGGCGTCAGTAACCAGTTTTTCCTGCAAACGGCACTTAATGCGGTGCGCAGCTATCGCGGCCAGGAAACGCTCGACCGCTTTGATTTTCAGGATTTGATGGAAGAAAAAATTGCTCTCCTGAAGATGCCGGAAGATTTACTCACGCGTTCGGTCAACGTTGGTTTTTCTGGTGGTGAGAAAAAGCGCAACGATATTTTGCAAATGGCGGTGCTGGAACCGGAACTGTGCATTCTTGATGAGTCGGACTCCGGGCTCGATATCGACGCATTAAAGGTGGTCGCCGATGGCGTGAACTCGCTGCGTGACGGCAAGCGTTCATTCATCATTGTTACGCACTACCAACGCATTCTTGACTACATCAAGCCTGATTACGTCCATGTTCTGTATCAGGGGCGAATTGTGAAATCCGGTGATTTCACGTTGGTCAAGCAACTGGAGGAGCAGGGTTATGGCTGGCTTACCGAACAGCAGTAATGCGCTGCAACAGTGGCATCATTTGTTTGAAGCTGAAGGGGCGAAACGTTCTCCAGAAGCACAGCAGCATTTACAACAATTGCTGCGTACCGGGCTGCCGACACGTAAACATGAGCACTGGAAATATACGCCGCTGGAAGGGCTGACCAATAGCCAGTTTGTCAGCATTGCGGGTGAGATATCCCCGCAACAACGCGATGCCTTAGCGTTAACGTTAGACGCCGTGCGGTTGGTGTTTGTCGATGGACGTTACATGCCAGCGCTGAGCGATGCAACTGAAGGCAGCGGGTATGATGTAAGCGTTAACGACGACCGTCAGGGATTGCCCGACGCTATTCAGGCGGAAGTGTTTCTGCATTTGACGGAAAGCCTGGCACAAAGCGTGACGCATATCGCCGTGAAGCGCGGTCAACGGCCGGCAAAGCCATTGCTGTTAATGCATATCACCCAGGGCGTGGCAGGTGAAGAGGTGAATACTGCCCATTACCGACATCATCTGGATCTGGCGGAAGGTGCCGAAGCAACGGTGATTGAACATTTTGTCAGTCTTAATGATGCTCGTCATTTCACTGGCGCACGGTTCACTATCAACGTCGCAGCGAACGCCCACTTGCAGCATATCAAGCTGGCGTTTGAAAACCCGGTCAGCCACCACTTTGCGCATAATGACTTGCTGCTGGCAGACGATGCCACGGCATTTAGCCACAGTTTCCTGCTTGGCGGCGCCGTGTTACGACACAACACCAGTACGCAACTCAATGGCGAAAACAGCACGCTGCGCATCAATAGCCTGGCGATGCCGGTGAAAAACGAAGTGTGTGATACCCGCACCTGGCTGGAACACAATAAAGGTTTTTGTAATAGCCGCCAGTTGCACAAAACTATCGTCAGCGACAAAGGTCGCGCGGTGTTTAACGGTTTGATCAACGTCGCGCAGCACGCCATCAAGACTGACGGCCAGATGACCAACAATAATCTGCTGATGGGTAAACTGGCGGAAGTGGATACCAAACCACAGCTGGAAATCTATGCTGATGATGTGAAATGCAGCCACGGTGCGACGGTGGGGCGTATTGATAACGAACAGATGTTCTATCTGCGTTCGCGCGGGATCAATCAACAGGATGCCCAGCAGATGATTATCTACGCCTTTGCCGCCGAACTGACGGAAGCATTGCGTGATGATGGGCTCAAACAGCAGGTGCTGGCCCGAATCGGTCAACGGCTGCCGGGAGGTGCAAGATGACTTTTTCCGTCGACAAAGTGCGGGCCGACTTTCCGGTGCTTTCGCGTGAGGTGAACGGTCTGCCACTGGCTTATCTCGACAGCGCCGCCAGTGCGCAGAAACCGAGCCAGGTGATTGACGCCGAGGCTGAGTTTTATCGTCACGGCTACGCGGCGGTGCATCGCGGTATTCATACCTTAAGCGCCCAGGCGACCGAGAAAATGGAGAACGTGCGCAAGCGGGCATCGCTGTTTATTAATGCCCGTTCGGCGGAAGAGCTGGTGTTTGTCCGCGGCACGACGGAAGGAATCAATCTGGTCGCCAATAGCTGGGGCAACAGCAACGTGAGATCAGGCGACAATATCATCATTAGTCAAATGGAACATCATGCCAATATTGTTCCCTGGCAAATGCTTTGCGCGCGTGTTGGCGCAGAGTTGCGTGTGATCCCGCTTAACCCGGACGGCACACTGCAACTGGATACACTGCCCAATCTGTTCGACGAGAAAACTCGCCTGCTGGCAATTACCCATGTCTCCAACGTGCTGGGGACGGAAAATCCGCTGGCGGAGATGATCACGCTTGCGCACCAGCATGGCGCAATAGTGCTGGTGGATGGCGCTCAGGCGGTGATGCATCATCCGGTGGATGTTCAGGCACTGGATTGCGATTTCTACGTTTTCTCCGGGCATAAACTGTATGGTCCCACCGGCATTGGCGTGCTGTATGTCAAAGAAGCCTTGTTGCAGGAGATGCCGCCGTGGGAAGGTGGCGGTTCTATGATTGCCACCGTCAGCCTGAGTGAAGGCACTACCTGGACCAAAGCGCCGTGGCGGTTTGAAGCCGGTACGCCCAATACCGGAGGTATTATTGGCCTTGGCGCGGCGCTGGAGTATGTTTCGGCGCTTGGGCTTAACAACATTGCCGAGTATGAACAAAATCTGATGCATTACGCATTGTCGCAGTTGGCTGCGGTGCCGGATCTTACGCTCTATGGCCCGCCGGACAGACTTGGCGTTATTGCCTTTAATCTCGGTAAACACCACGCCTATGACGTCGGCAGTTTTCTTGATAACTACGGTATTGCTGTGCGTACCGGACATCACTGCGCAATGCCATTAATGGCCTATTACAACGTACCCGCGATGTGTCGGGCGTCGCTGGCAATGTACAACACCCATGAAGAAGTGGATCGTCTGGTAACTGGATTGCAACGTATTCATCGTCTACTGGGGTAAAAGGGAGGCTCTATGGCTGTATTGCCGGATAAAGAAAAATTGCTGCGTAACTTTTTACGCTGCACCAACTGGGAAGAGAAATATCTCTACATTATTGAACTGGGACAGCGTCTGCCGGAATTAGGCGACGAAGACAGAAGCCCGCAAAATAGTATTCAGGGATGCCAGAGTCAGGTATGGATTGTAATGCGTCAGAATGCGCAGGGAATTATTGAATTGCAGGGCGACAGCGATGCGGCCATTGTGAAAGGGCTTATTGCGGTCGTTTTTATTCTCTACGATCAAATGACGCCGCAGGATATTGTCCATTTCGATGTGCGTCCGTGGTTTGAAAAAATGGCGCTCACCCAACATCTCACTCCATCACGCTCACAAGGTCTGGAAGCGATGATTCGCGCAATTCGCGCCAAAGCCGCTGCACTTAGCTAAACTAAAGGAACAGCTTTCATCCGGTAGGCTCACTTTGCCGGGTGGTCGATGTTTACACTGGCCTGCACAGGAGTGTTTCGGTTTCAGGTAAACATAAGCGCCATCCGTCGTTTCAGCGTGAGCCACCGGCAAATACAGGAGGTTTACAATGAAACGCGCGTCTTTACTAACACTGACTCTTATCGGCGCTTTCAGCGCCATTCAGGCAGCCTGGGCGGTAGATTACCCGCTCCCACCAACCGGAAGCCGACTGGTTGGGCAAAATCAAACCTATACGGTGCAAGAGGGGGATAAAAACCTTCAGGCTATTGCCCGTCGTTTTGATACTGCGGCAATGTTGATCCTTGAAGCCAATAACACAATTGCTCCGGTGCCAAAACCAGGCACGACAATAACCATTCCTTCGCAACTGTTATTACCTGATGCACCGCGCCAGGGGATAATTGTGAACCTTGCGGAACTGCGTCTTTATTATTATCCGCCGGGAGAAAATATCGTGCAGGTCTACCCGATAGGCATTGGCTTGCAGGGGCTGGAAACGCCAGTGATGGAAACACGGGTAGGGCAGAAAATCCCCAATCCTACCTGGACGCCCACGGCGGGTATTCGTCAGCGTTCACTGGAGCGAGGCATCAAATTACCGCCAGTTGTTCCAGCCGGGCCGAATAACCCTCTGGGACGCTACGCACTGCGCCTGGCGCACGGCAACGGCGAATACCTCATTCATGGCACCAGTGCGCCGGACAGCGTCGGTTTGCGCGTCAGTTCAGGCTGTATGCGTATGAACGCGCCGGACATTAAAGCACTGTTCTCCAGTGTGAGAACGGGAACGCCGGTAAGAGTGATCAACGAACCGGTAAAATACTCTGTAGAACCGAACGGGATGCGTTATGTTGAAGTGCATCGACCGCTATCGGCAGAAGAACAGCAGAACGTTCAGACAATGCCGTACGCACTGCCTGCAGGCTTCACGCAATTTAAAGACAATAAGGCTGTAGATCAGAAGTTAGTCGATAAAGCATTGTATCGTCGGGCAGGGTATCCGGTTGCGGTAAGCAGTGGAGCAACTCCAGTAGCCAGCAATGCGTCTGCAGTAGAGTCAGCGCAGAATGGTGAACCAGAGCAAGGAAATATGTTACGCGCGACGCAATAGGCGTAATGAGCAGGCAAAAAAAATGGCGCACAATGTGCGCCATTTTTCACTTCACAGGTACTATTACTTGCGGTATTTAGTAGCCATGTTGTCCAGACGCTGGTTAGCACGAGCTGCGTCATCTTTAGCAGCCTGAACGTCGGAACGCATTGCGTTCACGTCGTTGCTCAGCTGGTCAACTTTAGCGTTCAGAGTCTGAACGTCAGAAGACAGCTGATCGATTTTAGCGTTGCTGGAGCAACCTGCCAGCAGAGTAGAACCCAGGATTACCGCGCCCAGTACCAGTTTAGTAGCTTTCATTATTAATACCCTCTAGATTGAGTTAATCTCCATGTAGCGTTACAAGTATTACACAAAGTTTTTTATGTTGAGAATATTTTTTTGATGGGAAGGCACTTATTTTTGATCGTTCGCTCAAAGAAACATCGAACGCTTGGTTTTAGATAAAAAAAATGAGAGAAAACAGGATGGTTCCATCGGATTCATCTTAGATAAAGTGAGATTATATAGTGAAATCCGATTTGATTTTTTATTGCTTCTGGTTATCGATTAAATAAAAAAAGCGCCCATCAGGGCGCTTCGATATACAAATTAATTCACAAAAGCAATATTACAGGACGTGAACAGATGCGGTGTTGGTAGTACCGCTCGGTACCAGCGCGCCAGAAACCATGACTACGACGTCGCCTTTGTGCGCCAGACCGCTCTGCAGCGCCAGTTCTTTACCCAGACGGTAGAAATCATCAGTAGAGGTAATTTCTTTAACCAGCTGCGGTACAACGCCTTTGCTCAGTACCAGCTGATGAGCCGTTTTTTCGTTGGTGGTCAGCGCCAGAATGGTTGCATCCGGGAAGTATTTACGTACTGCACGAGCAGATTTACCGCCCTGGGTCGCTACGACGATCAGCGGAGCATCCAGTTTTTCAGCAGTTTCAACTGCGCCACGGCAAACCGCTTCGGTGATACGCAGTTTACGGTTGTCGTTGTTGAACTCGAGACGGCTGTTCATCACGCGGTCGGTACGTTCGCAGATGGTCGCCATGATAGAAACAGCTTCCAGCGGATATTTACCTTTTGCGGATTCTCCAGACAGCATTACTGCGTCGGTGCCGTCGAGGATGGCGTTGGCTACGTCACCGGCTTCTGCGCGAGTCGGACGTGGGTTTTTGATCATGGAATCCAGCATCTGGGTCGCAGTGATAACGACTTTACGTGCACGGATACATTTTTCGATCATCATCTTCTGGGCGAAGATAACTTCTTCAACCGGAATTTCTACACCCAGGTCGCCACGTGCAACCATGATGCCATCAGATGCTTCGAGGATTTCGTCGAAGTTATTGAGGCCTTCCTGGTTTTCGATTTTGGAGATGATTTGGATGTTTTCGCCGCCGTGCGCTTTCAGGTGCTCACGGATTTCGACAACGTCAGAACGTTTACGGATAAAGGAAGCAGCAACAAAGTCTACGCCTTGTTCGCAACCGAAGATCAGGTCCTGTTTGTCTTTTTCTGCCAGTGCCGGCAGGGCGATGGAAACGCCTGGCAGGTTCACACCTTTGTTCTCGCCCAGGTCACCGTTGTTCAGTACTTTACAGATAACTTTGTTACCTTCGATAGCGGTAACTTCCATACCGATCAGACCATCGTCAACCAGTACGGTGTTGCCTACGGACAGGTCGGTGGTGAAACCTTCATAAGTTACCGCAACCATTTCGCTGTTGCCGATAACAGATTTGTCAGTGGTGAAAGTAAAGGTCTGGCCTGCTTTCAGGGAAACGTCGTTACCGCCTTCCAGTTTCATGGTGCGGATTTCCGGACCTTTGGTATCGAGCAGGATAGCGGCAGTTTTACCGGTTTTGCTCATCACGTTGCGCAGGTTCTGAATGCGCTGACCGTGTTCTGCATAGTCACCATGAGAGAAGTTCAGACGCATGACGTTCATGCCCGCGTCCAGCATTTTAGCTAACATCTCTTCAGATTCGGTTTTTGGGCCGATGGTGCAAACAATTTTGGTCTTTTTCATGACAGTCTTAGTCTTTAAGTTGAGAAGGATAGGAGAAACTTGCTTTCTGGGCGCACTGCCGGAAAGCGAATCCGGTATTACGAAAGTGATGGTGCCTCGCTCTAAGGATAGGTGACATCGAAAAAGCGTGCAGAGGAATGTGTGCTTGTGTCTCAGCCCAACGTGAGTGCCTGTTTTTGAGTCGTTGAGTTCTACAGTCCAAAGTGCTGAAACCATTCAAGAGTCAATTGGCGCGGATTATACGCTGAATTTAATCAAAAAGGAAAACAAAAACAGCGTTTCAAAAACATTCATGCATATACACAATAAACTGTTATCAAAGATTTAACGTCCTCGATAGCAGATTACGCAAAATCATCGCTGTTTGCGCAACGGGAAGGCGATGGCTGGAAGGCGGAGGATGACAGGAGTAAAGACAGAGTGCATACCTTCGTTACACAACAGATGCAATTATAATAATTTATCGAGTTATTTGTTTGATTTTGTTTGTTTTTTGTTTAAGTGATGAGATTGATATATGCTGATAACTGGCATGATAAATGGGTGTTAATAATGGGCAACCGGACAAAAGATGATGAACTGTACCGCGAAATGTGCAGAGTGGTAGGGAAAGTGGTGTTGGAGATGCGTGACCTGGGCCAGGAGCCAAAACACATCGTCATCGCTGGTGTGCTGCGTACAGCATTAGCAAATAAACGTATCCAACGCAGCGAATTAGAAAAGCAGGCGATGGAAACAGTCATTAATGCACTGGTGAAATAATTGTTCGGGGATAGCGTGTAACGCCTTATCCCCTCTGTTTTATTATATCGTCACATGTAAGTTTATTTTTATAAATGGATGTAAGGCAACCATATTAATTGCGATATGTATTTAATTTTATAGCGAATTAACTATTTCTATATTCTGGAATGTATATCACAAATTATTGTAGAGTAAATGAAATTCATTTCAAATGATAACAAATATCACTCCGCTTTTAATCTTCTGCTTTCCGTTTTTAATTGATAACGATCAATGTTAAGGACTAAGAATAATCACATTATTTTTTCTCCTAACCATAAAGGATTAGTTTACTTGCGTTAAATCATGTCTCATACGCTATCGGGTTAGGACAAAAATATCTGGTGTTGGAGGCATAGTCAGCAGCGTATTAGTTGAATGCTTAATATCAGGCTGCTGAATTGTCAGCACTGTGTTTGCGAAGAGGATGCGAAATAAATGAACCCGGTTGAACGTCCACTATTAGATATTGGCTTAACGCGATTAGAGTTCTTGCGTATATCAGGAAAAGGTCTTGCTGGTTTAACAATAGCCCCTGCGTTATTGTCACTTTTGGGCTGTAAACAGGAAGATGTCGATAGCGGCACGGTGGGGCTAATAAACACGCCCAAAGGCGTGTTAGTTACCCAGCGTGCGCGTTGCACCGGCTGCCACCGCTGTGAAATCTCCTGTACCAACTATAACGATGGCGCCGTTGGTACTTTTTTTTCCCGCATCAAAATCCATCGTAATTATTTCTTTGGCGACAAGGGCGTAGGTTCCGGTGGCGGCTTATACGGCGATCTGAATTATACCGCCGACACCTGCCGCCAGTGTAAAGATCCTCAATGCATGAACGTCTGCCCGATTGGCGCGATTACCTGGCAGCAGGAAGAGGGATGTATAACCGTCGATCATAAACGTTGCATTGGTTGTAGCGCCTGTACCACTGCGTGTCCGTGGATGATGGCCACCGTAAATACTGAAACTAAAAAATCCTCGAAATGTGTGTTGTGCGGTGAATGCGCAAACGCCTGCCCGACAGGGGCGTTAAAAATTATCGAGTGGAAAGATATTACTGTGTGAATCTTGCAAAGGAAAAAATCATGGCTAACGGTTGGACTGGTAATATATTAAGAGTCAATCTTACTACAGGAAATATTACCCTCGAAGATTCCAGTAAGTTTAAAGATTTTGTCGGTGGTATGGGCTTTGGCTACAAAATTATGTATGACGAAGTACCTCCAGGCACCAAACCTTTCGATGAAGCAAATAAATTAGTTTTTGCTACGGGGCCGTTGACAGGGTCTGGTGCACCCTGTAGTTCTCGCGTAAATATCACATCACTTTCCACATTTACCAAAGGAAATTTAGTCGTCGACGCCCATATGGGCGGCTTTTTTGCTGCACAAATGAAATTCGCCGGATACGACGTCATTATTATCGAGGGTAAAGCGAAATCACCGGTCTGGCTAAATATAAAAGATGACAAAGTTAGCCTGGAGAAAGCCGATTTCTTGTGGGGGAAAGGGACGCGTGCAACCACGGAAGAAATTTGCCGTTTAACCAGCCCTGAAACCTGTGTAGCGGCTATTGGTCAGGCGGGTGAAAATCTTGTGCCTCTCTCTGGCATGCTGAATAGTCGTAACCACAGTGGCGGCGCGGGAACTGGCGCAATAATGGGCTCCAAAAACCTGAAAGCGATTGCGGTTGAAGGGACAAAAGGAGTCAACATTGCCGATCGCCAGGAGATGAAACGGCTCAATGACTATATGATGACCGAACTTATTGGCGCTAATAACAATCATGTCGTGCCAAGTACGCCGCAATCGTGGGCAGAGTACTCTGATCCCAAGTCGCGCTGGACAGCTCGTAAAGGGCTGTTTTGGGGCGCAGCGGAAGGCGGCCCGATTGAAACAGGAGAAATCCCGCCTGGCAATCAAAACACGGTCGGTTTCCGCACCTATAAATCTGTCTTTGATTTAGGTCCGGCAGCAGAGAAATACACCGTCAAAATGAGTGGCTGCCACTCATGTCCAATTCGTTGTATGACCCAGATGAACATTCCTCGGGTTAAAGAGTTTGGTGTACCCAGTACAGGTGGCAACACCTGTGTCGCTAACTTTGTCCACACCACCATCTTCCCGAACGGGCCGAAAGATTTTGAAGATAAAGATGATGGCCGGGTAATTGGTAATCTGGTCGGTCTGAATCTGTTCGATGACTACGGGCTGTGGTGTAACTACGGGCAGTTGCATCGCGACTTTACCTATTGTTACAGCAAAGGAGTGTTTAAGCGCGTTCTGCCTGCTGAAGAGTATGCGGAAATTCGTTGGGATCAACTGGAAGCTGGCGACGTTAATTTCATTAAAGATTTTTACTACCGTCTGGCGCATCGCGTGGGTGAGTTGAGTCATCTGGCTGATGGCTCGTATGCCATTGCTGAACGCTGGAATTTGGGTGAAGAGTACTGGGGCTACGCAAAAAATAAACTCTGGTCGCCGTTTGGTTATCCGGTTCACCATGCCAATGAAGCGTCGGCACAGGTCGGCTCTATCGTTAACTGCATGTTCAACCGTGACTGTATGACGCATACGCATATCAACTTTATCGGCTCCGGTTTGCCGTTGAAACTGCAGCGTGAAGTGGCAAAAGAACTTTTTGGCTCTGAAGATGCTTACGATGAAACCAAAAACTACACGCCGATCAATGACGCCAAAATTAAATATGCCAAATGGTCGCTGTTGCGGGTTTGTTTGCATAACGCCGTCACCCTGTGCAACTGGGTCTGGCCAATGACCGTTTCGCCACTGAAAAGCCGTAATTATCGTGGCGACCTTGCGCTGGAAGCCAAATTCTTTAAAGCAATCACTGGCGAAGATATGACGCAGGAAAAATTAGATTTAGCTGCTGAGCGTATCTTTACGTTACATCGTGCCTACACGGTAAAACTGATGCAAACCAAAGATATGCGCAATGAGCATGACCTGATCTGCTCCTGGGTATTTGATAAAGATCCGCAGATTCCGGTCTTCAGTGAAGGTACTGACAAAATGGACCGCGATGATATGCACCAGTCACTCACGCTGTTCTACAAGGAAATGGGCTGGGACCCACAGCTTGGTTGTCCAACGCGAGAAACGCTTCATCGACTCGGGCTGGAAGATATTGCCGCCGATCTGGCGACA
This sequence comes from Escherichia sp. E4930, assembly GCF_005845405.1. Taxonomy (NCBI): domain Bacteria; kingdom Pseudomonadati; phylum Pseudomonadota; class Gammaproteobacteria; order Enterobacterales; family Enterobacteriaceae; genus Escherichia; species Escherichia sp. E4930. Next base: position 174,924 of record NZ_VCDZ01000001.1, read on the forward strand.
CATAACCTGCTACCAGCATAAGGAACCGGCGTAATGAGCCAGCAGGAGGAAATGACACAACTGGAAGCGCCTGATATTGACGTGACTAAGCGTCAATGGCTGCACAGTATGCGTCAGCCCGATGACACTGCGAACGATGCGGTTACAGGGCCTGAACCGGCTGAAATTCTGGCGGAGTTTATCCGCCAGCATTCGACGGCGGGTCAACTGGTTGCACGCGCCGTGTTCCTGTCGCCGCCATATTCGGTTGCTGAAGAGGATCTTTCTGCATTGCTGGAAAGCATACGGCAGAGTTCAGATTTCGCAGATATCGCCTGTATGACGGGCAGTAAAGATGATTATTACTACTCAACGCAAACCATGAGCGAAAACTATGCCGCTATGTCTTTGCAGGTTGTTGAGCAGGACATCTGTCGGGCCATTGCACACGCCGTTCGCTTCGAATGCCAGACGTATCCCCGGCCTTATAAGGTCGCCATGCTGACGCAAGCGCCATATTACTACCAGGAAGCGCAGATTGAAGCCGCGCTCGCCGCGATGGATATCGCTCCTGAGTATGCCGATATACGCCAGGTGACGTCATCGACGGCTGTGTTGTACCTGTTTAGCGAGCGTTTTATGAGCTATGGCAAAGCTTATGGCTTATGTGAATGGTTCGAGGTTGAGCAGTTTCAGAATCCCTGAAGTTTCAGGGAGATATCATGGATAGGGTGGACAGTCGCAGCCACAGCCACAGCATTAGAGGATAATAAGATGTCCTTCACTCGACGCAAATTTGTTCTGGGGATGGGAACGGTAATCTTTTTTACCGGTTCAGCACCTTCTTTGTTAGCGAGCACCAGACAAGGAAAGGAAGTTCGATATGCCATGATTCACGATGAATCACGGTGCAATGGCTGTAATATTTGCGCCAGAGCATGCCGTAAAACTAACCATGTACCGGCAGAGGGAAGTCGTTTGTCTATCGCGCATATCCCGGTCACCGATAACAATAACGAAACGCTGTATCACTTTTTTCGCCAGTCATGCCAGCACTGTGAAGATGCTCCTTGCATCGACGTTTGCCCCACAGGGGCATCGTGGCGTGATGAACAGGGGATCGTGCGGGTAGAAAAATCACAATGCATTGGCTGTAGCTACTGCATCGGCGCATGCCCGTATCAGGTTCGTTACCTTAATCCACTGACCAAAGTAGCGGATAAATGTGATTTCTGTGCCGAGTCTCGGCTGGCAAAAGGTTTTCCGCCCATCTGCGTTAGCGCCTGTCCGGAACATGCGTTGATCTTTGGTCGCGAAGATAGCCCAGAAATTCAGGCGTGGTTACAGGAAAATAAATACTATCAATATCAGCTGCCTGGTGCCGGGAAACCGCATCTGTATCGCCGGTTCGGTCAACATTTGATTAAAAAGGAAAATGTATGAACCCGTCGCAAAATGCTGAACAATTTCATAACCAGTTGGCAAACTATGTACCGCAGTTTTCTCCCGAATTTTGGCCTGTGTGGTTGGTCATTGCCGGGCTGCTGCTGGTCGGGATGTGGTTAGTGTTGGGGCTTCACGCCTTGCTTCGCGCTCGTGGTAAAAAGAAATCCTCCACTGGTCATGGCGAGAAGGTTTATCTCTACAGCAGGGCGGTGAGATTATGGCACTGGTCGAATGCGTTACTCTTTGTCTTGTTGCTGGCAAGTGGGCTAATCAATCACTTTGCGCTGGTGGGCGTTGCTGCAGTCAAAAGTCTGGTTGCCGTACATGAAGTTTGTGGATTCCTGCTACTGGCATGCTGGCTTGGCTTTATTCTCATTAATGCCGTTGGGGGTAATGGTCATCACTACATTATCCGTCGTCAGGGCTGGCTGGGGCGAGCGGCTAAACAAACGCGGTTTTATCTGCTTGGAATTATGCAAGGGGAAGATCATCCATTTTCTGCAACAACACAGTCTAAATTCAATCCATTGCAGCAAGCAGCTTATGTTGCTGTGATGTATGGATTGCTGCCGCTGTTATTGTTGACGGGGCTGCTATGCCTTTACCCGCAAACCGTGGGGGACGTGTTCCCTGGCGTAAGATACTGGTTATTGCAGGCGCATTTTGCTCTGGCAGTTATAAGCCTCTTTTTTATCTTCGGCCATCTCTATCTTTGCACCACGGGGCGTACTCCGCACGAAACTTTTAAATGTATGGTCGATGGCTATCACCGGCATTAACGAATGATCATTACACGAGCTGATCTGCGAGAGTGGCGTGTAGGCGCGGTTATGTACCGCTGGTTTCTGCGCCGTTTTCCGCAAGGTGGAATTTATGCCGATATTCACCACGCCCTGATTGGCGAAGGATTTACTGACTGGGCGGAAAGTCTGGTTGAGTACGCCTGGAAAAAATGGCTGGCAGACGAAAATTTCGCCCGTCAGGAAGTTTCCTCAATGCAAAAACTGGCCAAAGGCCCCGTAGAGATACCCTTTTGCAGTCAGTTCGCCCGGGCCGACGATCACGCACGCGTCGGCTGTTGTGAGGATAACGCCAGAATCGCAACCGTGGGGTATGCTGCGCAAATTGCCAGCATGGGTTATAGCGTGCGGATTGGCAGTGTCGGATTTAACAGCCATATCGGTAGCTCAGGTGAACGTGCTCGTGTTGCTGTAACCGGCAATTCCTCGCGGATAAGCAGCGCCGGAGACAGCAGTCGTATTGCGAATACCGGAATGCGAGTACGCGTTTGTACATTGGGTGAACGGTGTCATGTCGCCAGTAATGGCGATCTGGTGCAAATCGCCAGCTTTGGCACAAACGCCAGGATTGCAAACAGCGGCGATAACGTTCATATCATCGCCAGTGGTGAAAATTCAACGGTAGTGAGTGCGGGCGTGGTGGATTCAATTATTCTCGGGCCAGGAGGCAGCGCCGCGCTGGCGTATCATGACGGCGAAAGAGTGCGCTTTGCCGTAGCCGTTGAAGGTGAAAATAATATTCGCGCTGGAGTTCGCTATCGTCTGAATGAGCAGCATCAATTTGTGGAATGCTGACTCTTTTACCTTAATCAAACGACAGACGTCGGCGTGCGCGGGATGCTGGCTTAACGACGGCCTGCGCCATAGCCTCACCAATTTCAGCACAAGCCGTAAGCCCCTGAACGAAAGGCCGATCGTGCATTAGCCAGGGCAACGCGCCGAACGCCACGCGACCACGAACGTCTTCCGGTTGCTGTAGCGTATAATCTTCACCGACATCAGGGATTTCATCGCCTGTTTTCTGTAGCTGTGCACGTAGTCCAGGGAAAGGAATGTCTTTCACTTTGAGCGGGCGCTGCCCACGAGCATCAATAAAAACGTCAAACGAGTAGCTGCTGTCCGCTGTTTTCAGCATTGTGTGCGTTTTGTCGATTTCCATATCGTAGTCCTCACCGAGAGCGAGAATATGGATAATTCCCGCCTCGCGCAAAGCCAGTAAGCGCTTTATAGATTCAGAAGGAATAGCCGCATAATTGTCGATAAATACTCTGGCAAGGCCTTTACTGAACCGTTTATGGTCGTGCTCATTCAGATGCGGAACAATTTCCTGTACGGCTTCATGCAGGCGAAGAATGACATAGCGCCAGGGAACGGTATGTTTTTCACGTTTATTTCGCTCGACTTCTGCTAAGTTTTTTTCTGCCCAGGCAAATGGATCATGCTGTTTACGGTCGGCAAACCAGGCTTGCGCGAAGGTATCGACATTCAGGCTCTCTATCGCAATATGTCGGCTCCAGTCAGGATCAGCCGAAGTAATCTCTCGCACTATAAGTTTAAATACCCGTTCCAGAAGGCCCTGTGCACCTTTTTCAATTTCCGCGTTCAGGGCCTGTTCAGTGACAATGCATAGAGGTTCGTAGGGAATTGGGCAATAGAAATCGGCTTCTGGCAAAATACCTGTGCGTGACATCAATGTAATACTGAGTTTTTCACTGTCGCTATCGCGCTGAAACAGAATGCGTTGATTATCTTTTTCAATAAAGGAACCATGCTGGATAGCAACCGCCATTGCGGCATCCAGTCCGCTTAAGGATGTTCCCATAATGCCCACGCGACAGGCTTCAATTTTCGCTTCCATTAACCCTGACCACGGGCTGGGGAAATATGTTCGGCTTGCCTGTTCTTCGTCAGGCCAGACGTGACCGGTGGCTATTACGGCTAAATCAAACGTCTCAACTGGCAAATCCCGATCTGTGAAGATAAGCACGCCAGAGCCTGTGACTTGCAGATCAGTCACCTGACAAGATTCATAAACGTTGATTTCAAATTGCTGCAGCCGTGCTTGCTCTACCAACCGTAAAAAGCGATCACGGAAATATTCTCCTAACAAAATCCTCGGCAAAAACTGGCGTTCGTGCAAGCTTTCCTTTTTAACGCCATAACGTTGCAGATGGCTGGCCTCTTGCTTTTGTAGCCATTCGAGATACGTACAATAAATCGGCGGTATTTCAATACTGGCAATATTTGCCAGCATCATTTTTGAGTTTTCCTCATCACTGTATGGCATCCCGACACCGGCCTCGTCAGCCTGCTCGAAGATAGAAATAGAAAGTGGAGTTTGTTGCTGTAGAAGCGAGAATAAGGTGTAGATCCCCGTTGGCCCGGCACCCACAATAGCAATTTTTTTCATTGTTACTTACCTGTACGCATTCTTTCGAATTTAGTGTTATCAGATAAGTTTGGTTGAAATATTTAGAATTTGAGAAATTTCAGACAGGGATGAAAAGGGCGCTAACCGCCCTTGATTAAATTCTGTCAGGCCAGTTTTGCCTGATTGATTTGACTCAGTGGCTCATTGACATCGAAAACTTTGGCAATAACTTCTGCGACACCAAGATTTTTCAGGCGGGCAGTATGTTTGTCCAGATAAGCCAGGGCGCTTTTTTCATCGGTAAAAAGGTAGATCCCACCGGCTTCATGGTTCTTTTCACTTTCTGTCCACACCTTCCACAGAAAACCGGGTTCCTGATTAATCGACTCGGCAAGCGGTTTAAGTTGCTCAGCCATTTCGTCGCCAAACGGGCCATTAAAAGCAAAATGAAGTTGTAATAAAGTTGCCATAGCTATTCTCCTTCTGATAACGCATAAGAGGATAGTGTAAATCTTTTAACGTATTGGATACAGAGAAGAAACAGGAGAAACAAAAGGGAAGAGAAGACCAGATTAAGAAAATCTGGTGCGTCCGAGTGGACTCGAACCACCGACCCCCACCATGTCAAGGTGGTGCTCTAACCAACTGAGCTACGGACGCAGGATGGTGCGTTCAATTGGACTCGAACCAACGACCCCCACCATGTCAAGGTGGTGCTCTAACCAACTGAGCTATGAACGCAACGTTGTAGGTGACAACGGGGACGAATATTAGCGGCAGAGCGTGAAGGTGGCAAGAGGCAAATCGTAATTTTCTGCGGTATTTCTATCGTTTGCAGAGCTTTTAAGCAAATTGGCGATATTTTGTTGATTTGCAAGGGCGATTTTTGGCCAGAGATCATATTCAGATCTGATACAGCCGATTATCCTTCGACTCACAATGTAAAACAGAGACTTTGCCACCATATCAATTCTATCGTGGATAAATCCTTCGTAGCCTTTACACTTAGGTAGCGATAAAGGCACACAGATGCAGCAAAGGAATAAGTCATGGGATCTGATGCAAAAAACTTGATTAGCGACGGGAAAGTGCAAATTGTTCATGCTGGAGACGTTATCGGTGCGACTCAACTTACTGATGGCGAGTTGATTGTTGAGGCAGGCGGAAGAGCAGAAAATACCGTGGTCACAGACACTGGCTGGCTGAAAGTTGAAACTGGTGGAATCGCCAAATGTACACAGTACAGCAACAATGGCACGTTATCAGTCGGTGACGGCGCAATAGCCACTGACATTGTTCAGTCAGACGGTGGAGCGATTAGCCTCTCAACGCTCGCGACTGTTAATGGCCGCCATCCCGAAGGTGAATTTAGCGTTGATCAGGGCTATGCCTGCGGTTTATTGCTGGAGAATGGCGGTAATCTGCGGGTACTGGAGGGCCATCGCGCGGAAAAAATCATTCTGGATCAGGATGGTGGTTTGTTGGTCAACGGAACAGCATCAGCAGTTGTTGTAGATGAAGGTGGTGAACTGTTGGTTTACCCTGGTGGAGAAGCCATCAATGGTGAGATAAACCACGGCGGCGTTTTTATGCTGGCAGGTAAAGCCAGTGATACGCTGATTGCGGGTGGCACCATGAATAATCTCGGCGGTGAAGACATTCATACCATCGTTGAGAATGGCGCCGTTTATCGCCTGGGGACAGATGGTCTGCAACTCTACAGTTCTGGTAAGACTAAAAACCTGACAGTTAAAACCGGTGGGCGGGCTGAAGTGCATGCCGGTACGCTGGAAAACGCAGTGGTACAAAGTGGGACAGTGATTGTGATGCCTCCCACCAGTGCGGACGAAAAATTTGTCGTAGAAGAAGACTGCGCACCGGTTGAACTTACGGGGAGCGTTGCCTTACAGGACGGCGCTTCTATGATTGTTGGCTATGGCGCTGATCTGAAACAATCAACGATTACAGTCCAGCAGGAAGGCGTGTTGATCCTCGATGGCAGCACGGTTAAAGGTGACAATGTCACTTTCTCTGTTGGCAACCTGAATCTCGATGGTGGAAAGGTGTGGCTGATAACCTCAACAGCAACGTCTGTGCAGTTGAAGGTGAAACGTCTGCGAGGAGAAGGAACGATTTCCCTGCAAACCAGTGCGAAAGAAATTTCTCCAGAATTCATCAGTGTGAAAGGGGAAGTCAGCGGTGATATTCACGTTGAGATAACGGATGCCAGTCGGCAGCCTATTTGCAGCACACTTAAATTGCAGCCGGACGAAGATGGCATTGGCGCAACGCTCCAGTCAGCCTAAAATTAAGGCGCAATCTTTGCGGATTGCGCCTCCTTTTTTTTATCGAGATGCACGTTGCAAAATGATAGCCGATGGTAGACGTTGCAAGAAACGCATACGTAGCATCATCATAATGGCAGCAGAAGTCAGACCGATAATAAAGCCTATCCAGAAACCTGCCGGCCCCATCGGCTCAACTACCAGATTGGTCAATGCCAGGATATAACCACTTGGTAAACCCAACACCCAATACGCGATAAAGGTAATATAAAAAATAGATCGCGTATCTTTATAACCACGCAAAATCCCGCTACCGATTACCTGTATCGAGTCAGAAATCTGATACACCGCCGCCAGCAACATCAGGTGTGCAGCCAGTGTCACAACTTCTGGATTATCGTTATACAGAAGAGCGATCTGTTCCCGCAGTGAGATTGTAAAAATTGCCGTCATCGTGGCCATACAGACGCCAACCATAAGCCCGGTTCGTGCGGCAGTTTGCGCATCCAGCGTGGACCCCTGACCCAGACGATAACCCACACGGATAGTCACAGCCGCTGCCAGTGACATCGGAAGAACGAACATTAGCGAACTAAAGTTCAGGGCAATCTGGTGGCCTGCCACATCGACAATACCGAGCGGAGATACCAACAGCGCAACCACCGCAAACAGTGTTACTTCAAAGAACAGTGCCAGCGCGATAGGTAACCCCAGTTGCACAAGTCTTTTCATTACTGCCGGGTCTGGTTTAGCGGTGCCTTTTTCGTTGCGGATATCGCGCATAGAACGGGCATGTTTAATATAAGAAACCATAGCAAAGAACATTACCCAGTACACCGCCGCAGTCGCCACACCACAGCCGACGCCTCCGAGTTCAGGCATGCCGAAGTGACCATAAATAAAGATATAGTTAACCGGAATGTTCACCAGCAGGCCAATAAAGCCCATTACCATGCCGGGCTTGGTTTTTGCCAAACCTTCACACTGGTTACGAGCGACCTGGAAGAACAGATAGCCCGGAGCCCCCCACAATAGTGCACGCAGATAACCCACTGCTTTGTCGGCGAGGGCCGGATCGATATTTTGCATGGAGCGGATGATATAACCCGCATTCCACAGCACCAGCATAATAAGCACGGAGACGAAACCGGCCAGCCAGAAACCTTGTCGCACCTGATGCGCAATACGTTCACGGCGACCGGAACCATTCAATTGCGCGATGACTGGCGTCATTGCCAGCAGCAGTCCGTGACCGAAAAGAATCGCCGGGAGCCAGATAGAAGTACCAATGGCGACTGCCGCCATGTCGGTGGCGCTATAGCCGCCCGCCATGACGGTATCGACAAAACCCATCGCTGTTTGGGCGATTTGCGCGAGAATCACCGGGATTGCTAATGCTAATAACAGACGCGCTTCACTAATGTATTTCTGCACGTGAACACCTTTTATATTGTTGTTATATGAGAGACTAAAAAACCGCCTGAATGGGCAGCAAAAAGAAGAAGCAGGGGAAATTCAGTCTATTGTAGCGAGGATTTATTAATTCTCCAGTGAAAAAATAACCACTCAACCCCCTTTACTGGTAAGGACGTTTCCCACCTGCTATTGTGCTGAACAGAATGTCCTAACTGATTTCAGGAGTTGTAAGTATGTTTACGGGGATAGTGCAGGGCACCGCGAAGTTGGTGTCGATTGACGAGAAAGCAAATTTTCGAACCCATGTAGTGGAATTACCTGATTACATGTTGGATGGTCTGGAGACAGGCGCTTCTGTCGCGCATAACGGTTGCTGCCTGACTGTAACGGAAATTAACGGCAACCGTATCAGCTTTGATCTGATGAAAGAAACGTTACGAATAACAAACCTTGGCGATTTAAACGTTGGGGATTGGGTAAACGTAGAACGAGCTGCTAAATTCAGCGATGAAATCGGCGGACATTTAATGTCAGGTCATATTATGACCACCGCAGAAGTATCGAAAATAATAACATCAGAAAATAACCACCAGATCTGGTTCAAAGTACAGGATGAGCAGTTAATGAAATATATCCTGTATAAAGGGTTTATTGGTATTGATGGTATCAGCCTGACGGTTGGTGAAGTGACAGCGACCCGCTTTTGTGTGCATTTAATTCCGGAAACGCTGGAACGTACCACTCTCGGTAAGAAAAAACTCGGTGCACGCGTCAATATCGAAATCGATCCGCAAACTCAGGCCGTGGTAGATACTGTAGAACGTGTGTTGGCGGCACGGGAAAAGAAATAAAGCTGCGTTTGAAATGACATCGCCCCCAAAATGGGGGCGATGAAATAACACTTAACGCGCAACGCGAAGGCCGCTTTCGACCCCACGTGAGAACACCACTTGCCAGAGCTGGATATCACGGGCGCGGAAGGCACCAGCGCAAGCATTCAGATAATACGTAAACATCCGTTTAAAGCGTTCACTGTAGTTATCGGCAATTTCCGGCCAGGCGGCGAGGAATCGCTCATACCAGGCCATCAAGGTCGTGTCATAGTCAGCGCCAAAGTTATGCCAGTCTTCCATCACAAAGTGTGGTTCACTGGATTGCGCAATCTGGCGTACAGAAGGCAGGCAACCATTCGGGAAAATATATTTGTTAATCCACGGGTCAACATTCAGATCGGTTTTTTTCGAGCCGATAGTATGTAGCAGGAAAATGCCTTCTGGCTTCAGATTACGATCCACCACCTCAAAATAGGTATCGTAATTTTTCGGTCCGACGTGCTCGAACATACCAACCGAAACAATACGGTCAAACTGGTCGTTCAGGTCACGGTAATCCTGTAGCAAAATGGTGACATCCAGACCTGCGCAGCGTTCCTGGGCCATTTTCTGTTGTTCTGCAGAAATCGTGACACCAACCACACTGACGTCATAATTAGACGCCATGTAATGCGCCAGTCCGCCCCAACCGCAGCCGATATCCAGAACCCGCATTCCCGGTTTTAACTGCAATTTTTCACAAATCATTTTGAGCTTCGCTTGTTGGGCAGATTCCAGATTATAGGCATCTTTCCAGTAAGCGCAGGAATACTGCATGAAGGGATCCAGCATACGGCTGAAAAGGTCATTACCAAGGTCGTAATGCTCTTTACCGACTATCCAGGCACGCTTTTTACTTTGCAGATTGAAGAGTCGTGCTCCAGCAATGCGTAGTGTGTCTTTGAAATGATGGGGGAGTTGGTTTTCAAGCCCAGCGCGTAAGACTTTGCTAAAAAACATATCCAGTCGGTCACATTCCCACCAGCCATCCATATAACTTTCGCCTAACCCCAATGATCCTTCCTGTAGAACGCGTTTAAAAAAATCGGGGTTTTTAACTCGAATATCTGCCGGGGCAGAGCCATTAATGGCGATGCCTGCACGGCTAAGTAATTCGTTGGCGATACGGTACCAGTTGTCATCCGGTACGCTGACTTCTTCTATACACGATGAACTCATAGTTTCTCCATCACTGGTCGGTGATCAGAACCTTAAAACAGCGTAGACGCTTTTTGGGCTTTGTGAGAAATCTCGCAGGAAAACCGCGAGTCTATAATCCGACGTAGAACAGAGGAAAGGAGGAACCCTTGCCGAAATGACCATCCATAGTGACCCGGGAACGCTCCTGTCCCCGTAAAAACATAATATTTATCGTAATATTAACAACTGGAACTCAGTATAGGCTGCTAATCTCAATCATACAACAAAATTTTGTTAGCAGCCTAAGTATAACGATATCGCTATAGATCAATGTGATTCACTATGTGCGACTTCCGTCTCGCCATGATTCTGGCGGTGAGATTCAGGTTGATGTTGCATCTTATAGCCGATGGCAACCAGCACCACGGTCGATAACATCACGCTGGTGGTGGTGAACAGCGGCGTGCTGACGCTGATGAGCCAGGATACCCCCAGGCTTGCGAGGAAGCACAGACCTAATTGCAGGGTATTCTGCAATGCAGCAGCGCGGCCAGTCGCATGCGGGAAGGGGCGTAGCGCCTGGGCGACCACAATCGGGTAGATTGCCCCGTTGGCAATGGCCATCACACAGAATGGGATCAGAATTTCGACCAGCGACACATGACTAATGAAGCCCGCAGCCCAGGTGGCTACCACGCTGACGGCAAACAGCGCCAGTAGCCACGGTAACAACTGCTTACCCTGCCATTTCTGCAATGCGGCGCGACAGCCGTAACCACCAATAAGAAATGCGATGGTTTGCGGAACATAACTTAATCCGATTACTGCCGGACTGTAGCCCATTTCGCTGAGGATAAACGGTGAACCGGTTAGCCAGGCAAAGAAACTGGCTGAACAGGCCGCATAAATCAGCACATTCCCGCGATAGGTTTTTGAACGCAGCAGATCGGTAAAGGTCAGTCCATCCTGACTATGATTGCGTGCTTTCGTGGTGGGTTTAAGCCAGAAAATGGGCAGAATCAGCACTACGGCAATGGCAAACAGAGTGGCGAAAATCGCCTGCCAGGAAAAATGGACCAGCAGCCAGCTACCTAACAGCGGAGCAAGCGCCGGAGAAAGCCCCACTAAAGGCATAATGGTCGCGAAAATACGGTTAACTTTTTGTGAAGGATAGTAATCCGTCACCAATGCCTGCCAGATAACGGCCGCGGCACAGACACCAACAGCTTGTACAAAACGCAATACCAGCAGCGTGGCAGCGTTTTCCACCCATAACATCCCCAGACTACCCAGCGCAAAAATTGTCAGGCCGATCAATAACACAGGTTTACGACCATAACGATCGGAAAGCGGCCCCCACAGGAGCTGGGCAGCGGCAAAACCAGCAAGGAACAGACTAAGGCTGGCACTGACAGCAGACGCAGGCGTTTGCAGGTCGGCCTGAATGGCGGCGAAAGCGGGCAGATACATATCGGTTGCCAGAAAACCGAGTACGCTCAAACCCGCCAGCCAGACTAAAAATCTTTTCCCAGGTTGCATGTATATTCTCTAAATTCCTCAATTAAACACCGTCGCAAAGTGTAGGGAGTGAAATTCCTGTTGTGAAACGGTAATATTTGATGACTGGTTTCAAAAATTTTGCAGGCAAACTATGTGGTCTGAGTATTCTCTCGAAGTGGTTGATGCAGTGGCGCGAAATGGCAGCTTCAGCGCTGCAGCCCAGGAGTTGCATCGCGTTCCTTCTGCGGTCAGCTATACCGTGCGTCAGCTGGAAGAGTGGCTGGCGGTGCCGCTTTTTGAACGGCGTCATCGTGACGTGGAACTGACCGCTGCCGGGGCGTGGTTTCTCAAAGAAGGGCGCTCTGTTGTCAAAAAAATGCAGATCACTCGCCAACAATGTCAGCAGATAGCGAACGGCTGGCGCGGTCAATTAGCTATCGCGGTAGATAATATTGTCAGGCCAGAACGCACGCGGCAGATGATTGTTGATTTCTATCGCCATTTTGATGATGTCGAACTTCTGGTTTTTCAGGAAGTGTTCAACGGCGTCTGGGATGCGCTTTCCGATGGGCGCGTGGAACTGGCGATTGGCGCGACACGAGCGATTCCGGTCGGTGGCCGTTACGCCTTCCGTGATATGGGGATGTTGAGCTGGAGTTGTGTTGTTGCCCGCCACCATCCGCTTGCGTCGATGAATGGTCCGCTCAGCGATGACACGTTGCGCAACTGGCCGTCGCTGGTGCGCGAAGACACGTCGCGGACGTTACCCAAACGAATTACCTGGCTGCTGGATAACCAAAAAAGGCTTGTCGTACCTGACTGGGAATCATCGGCAACCTGTATCTCGGCCGGTTTATGTATTGGCATGGTGCCTACGCATTTCGCCAAACCGTGGCTTAATGAGGGAAAATGGGTGGCGTTAGAACTGGAAAATCCATTCCCTGATTCGGCATGTTGTCTGACATGGCAGCAGAATGATATGTCGCCAGCGTTAACCTGGTTGCTGGAGTATCTCGGCGATAGTGAGACGCTGAATAAGGAGTGGCTGCGGGAGCCGGAAGAGACTCCCGCAACGGATGATTAACGACGATAGTCGCGGAATGGACCGTCAGCCACGGAGCGGCGTTCAATAAGCCGCGGATGAACTTCGATAGACTGCGGTTCTTCGCGTTTATTGACGATACGGTCCAACAACATGTTGAACGCCGTTTCGCCCAGCGAATCTTTTGGCTGATGGATAGTGGTCAGCGCCGGGGTAAAGTAGCGGGCGTTGCGCACATTATCATAACCGATCAGCGAAACATCCTGCGGTACGCGCAGACCCATTTCATCAGCAGCGCAAAGTGCGCCCATTGCCATGATATCGCCGCCACAGAAGACCGCAGTAGGGCGGTGTGGCTGCGACAGGATTTGTTGCATGGCGCGATAACCCGATTCAGGTTCAAAGTCACCCTGCACAATCCAGTTTTCCGGCACCTTGATCATCGCTTCTTCCATCGCCTTCATAAACCCTGCCAGACGACCCGCGCCGGTATTACGTTCCAGAGGGCCAGGGATGACACCAATTTCGCGATGACCGCGTTCGATCAGATAGCGTCCGGCCATGTAGCCGCCTTCAAACGCGTTATCGATGACTGCATCGGTAAAGTCGGCTTTTGCTTCGCCCCAGTCCATTACCACCATCGGGATATGGCGATACTCTTCCAGCATCGCCAGCAACGGTTCCGGATACTCAGAACACATGACCAGCAGGCCATCGACGCGTTTTTGCGCCATCATCGACAGATAGGCTCTCTGTTTCTCCAGATTGTTCCACGCGTTGCCGAGGATCAGCGTGTAACCTTTCTGGAAGCAATTTTTTTCAACCGCTTCGATGATCTCCGCGAAATAGGCGGCTTCGCTGCTGGTCGCCAGCAAGCCGATAGACTTGGTATGGTTAACCTTCAGGCTACGCGCTACCGCGCTAGGGGAGTAGTGTAATTCTTTAATCGCTGCCCACACGGCGTTGCGCGTTTCTTCAGCGACGAAACGAGTTTTGTTTATAACGTGTGACACAGTTGTAGTGGAAACGTTTGCTCGCTTCGCTACATCTTTTATTGTTGCCATTCCATTTCACTCCAGACCCTAACTTCAGCTCCTGCAAAATCGCAAGGTAAACGTTTGCCTTTACACACCTTACGCACAACAAAAGTGTTGCGGTACGCCGGAAAAACGACACAGAGCGTCAGGAAGGGGTCAATGGCCAGTACGCAAATAGTGTAAGCGTGGAATTTTGGCCGATCTTGATGAAAAGGGGAAGTGGTAAAAACACTTATCATTATAAATGGCGGGAGATTTTTTCTTCACAGTGTGTAAAAATGCGTAATATCACTTTTTGTAGGGTAATAAAAAAGGAGAAAACTTGATGAGTACCGACCTTAAATTTTCACTGGTAACAACCATTATTGTCCTCGGTTTGATCGTGGCCGTAGGTTTGACTGCCGCGCTGCACTGATTTCCCTTCGAGGGAGCGCATCCTCCCTCGCACTCTCTTCCCTTTTGTTAGCAAAATGGCAAAAGTGTTTTCTCTTTTTGTTATTTTCAATTTTTTGTGATTGCTGTCATGCTTTCGCCACTTTGATGAATATCGTGTAATGACGCGAAGAGGTGGAGATTAGGCATGAAAATTAACTATCCGTTGTTGGCGCTGGCCGTTGGCGCGTTTGGTATCGGGACAACGGAGTTCTCGCCAATGGGCCTGTTACCCGTCATTGCGCGCGGTGTGGATGTCTCGATTCCTGCTGCGGGCATGTTAATCAGCGCCTATGCGGTTGGCGTGATGGTTGGCGCGCCGCTGATGACATTACTGCTGTCTCATCGCGCCAGGCGCAGTGCGCTTATTTTCCTGATGGCCATTTTCACTCTTGGCAACGTGCTTTCCGCCATCGCGCCGGATTATATGACGCTGATGCTTTCACGCATTCTGACCAGTCTGAATCACGGGGCATTCTTTGGTTTGGGTTCAGTCGTGGCCGCAAGCGTTGTGCCTAAACACAAACAGGCCAGCGCCGTCGCCACTATGTTTATGGGCTTAACTCTGGCAAATATTGGCGGTGTTCCTGCGGCGACCTGGCTTGGCGAAACTATTGGCTGGCGGATGTCGTTTCTGGCAACGGCGGGGCTGGGCGTGATTTCAATGGTTAGCCTGTTCTTCTCGTTACCGAAAGGCGGCGCAGGAGCGCGACCGGAAGTGAAAAAAGAGCTGGCGGTATTGATGCGTCCGCAGGTGTTATCAGCCTTACTGACGACGGTACTGGGGGCTGGCGCAATGTTTACCCTCTACACCTATATTTCACCAGTACTGCAAAGTATCACTCATGCAACGCCGGTGTTCGTAACAGCCATGCTGGTGCTGATTGGCGTCGGGTTTTCTATCGGTAACTATTTAGGCGGTAAACTGGCAGATCGTTCGGTCAACGGCACGTTGAAAGGCTTTTTGCTGCTGCTGATGGTGATTATGCTGGCGATCCCGTTCCTGGCGCGTAATGAGTTTGGTGCGGCTATCAGCATGGTGGTGTGGGGCGCAGCAACCTTTGCAGTGGTACCACCATTACAGATGCGTGTGATGCGAGTTGCCAGCGAAGCGCCGGGGCTGTCTTCCTCAGTGAATATCGGTGCGTTTAACCTGGGTAATGCTCTGGGTGCCGCGGCAGGTGGCGCAGTGATTTCGGGTGGTCTGGGGTACAGTTTTGTGCCGGTGATGGGGGCAATTGTCGCAGGCCTGGCATTGTTGCTGGTGTTTATGTCAGCCAGAAAACAACCTGAAGCAGTTTGCGTTGCCAACAGCTAATAAAACAAAACGCAGAAGGGGATACCTTCTGCGTTACAGTTTGCAGGCAAATTACGTTTATCTTGCCGGATGCGCCGCAAGCGCCTTAACCGACCTACATTGATGATCCGCGTAGGCAAGATAAGCGTAGCGCGTCAGGCAATGTTGCATTTGCCATCAGTTATTATGCGGCGAGATTTTTCGCTACGAATTCCCAGTTCACCAGCGCCCAGAAGTGCTCCAGATAGCCAGGACGCGCATTGCGATAGTCGATGTAATAAGCGTGTTCCCAGACATCAACGGTCAGCAGCGGGGTCGCATCGGTGGTCAGCGGAGTACCAGCATTAGAGGTAGAAACGATAGCCAGTTTGCCATCGCTGTTTTTCACCAGCCAGGTCCAGCCAGAACCAAAGTTTTTGATCGCAGCGTCAGTAAACTGTGCTTTGAAATCGGCAAAGCTACCGAAAGATGCGGCAATAGCTTCAGCGACTTTGCCAGTCGGTTCGCCACCAGCGTTCGGTGCCAGGCAGTTCCAGTAGAAAGTGTGGTTCCAGACCTGAGCTGCGTTGTTGAATACGCCACCTTCAGAGCTGCGAATAATCTCTTCCAGTGATTTACCTTCAAACTCGGTGCCTTTAATCAGGTTGTTCAGGTTAGTGACATAAGTCTGATGATGTTTGCCGTAGTGATACTCGATAGTTTCCGCAGAAATGTGCGGGACCAGAGCGTCTTTAGCATATGGTAGTGCAGGTAATTCAAATGACATTGCTACTCTCCTTTATTATTCATTGGTATACGCACAATAGCCTTATTGTGAGTACGGATAGGGTAGCAAATTAAAAGGTGATACAAAAGATGAACTTACCCTGTTGTTGTAACAACAGGGTAAAGTTTTAGCGAAGTGTTTTTGGGGTCATTACCCGACGAGCGCCAACATAGTGACGTTGCCAGTAATCTTCACTTAACGACGTGATTTGAATTTCCTGGCCACTGCGCGGTGACTGAATAAATTTACCATTGCCAACGTACACGCCTACGTGATCGGCAGTCCCACGCCCTTGCGTGCGGAAAAAGACCAGGTCGCCGTTTTTCAGTTCACTGCGATCGATAGGTGCCGCATCGCGCAGGTGATACATTTCGTTTGCCGTGCGCGGAATACGGATCTTAACCAGGTCTTTATAAGCGTAATAAACCAGTCCACTGCAATCAAAACCGGTACGCGGTGAACTCCCGCCCCAACGATATGGCTTGCCAATTTGCTGCATCAGTTTATTCATCGCCACTTTAGTGGCTTTCTGAACTTTGGCTTTGTGCGCGTCGGCAATAGTGCCAGGGGCGGCATTTTTGACTTTCACGCAATGTGACTTATTGCCCTTACGTTTGGTGCACTTTTCCGTAAAGCTGGCAGACGCCGTTTTAGTGACAACATTTTTACTGCGAGTTTTCGCGTTTTTAGAAGCGGTAATAGAGGATTTTTTAACGGAAGAAGCGGTTTTGCTTTTGGTCGTACTTTTACTGGCGACTTTTTTGGCGGTTTTCTGACTGGCTTTATTATTGGTCTTTTTGGTGGTTGCCGTGCTTTTCTTTTTATCTGCTTTTTTGGTGATATGAGTGGTAGCAGAACTCTCCCTGGCTTGCTTGGAAGCATAGGCCATAGGCATTAAAGGCAGGGTGGTAAAAAGTAAAGCACAGAGCGTGATCGAAATACGGTTTATCCGCGCCACTGAGCGTCCCTCTGTTAAGGCAGGTCTATCATGCCTGCGTCTGATTTACAAAACTTGATGATTCTAATGCATAGAAGAAGGGAAAGTTAATAGCTTTTATTGTTAAAAAATACGTTTCGTCGGCGAGCGCAAAAAAAAAGCAGCAGTGAAAGCTAAAAATGGTCACAAATACGCCAGCTTGCAGCGTGGCAGAGAAGAAACGAATATTTGAAATGCAACAAATAGAGCAAAGGGATAAAATAGCAAAAGCGTGATGAAAATGTTATTTTCCGATGCCGCACTGACCCGCTACAATGTCAGATTACTGCCGTAAAGAAGTTTGAGGAAGCAAGACAATGAGCACCACTATCGAAAAAATCCAACGCCAGATTGCTGAAAACCCGATCCTGCTGTACATGAAAGGTTCACCGAAACTGCCGAGCTGCGGTTTCTCTGCCCAGGCAGTCCAAGCGCTTGCCGCTTGTGGCGAACGTTTTGCCTACGTTGATATCCTGCAGAACCCGGACATTCGTGCGGAACTGCCGAAATATGCGAACTGGCCGACTTTCCCGCAACTGTGGGTTGACGGCGAGCTGGTAGGCGGTTGTGATATCGTGATTGAAATGTATCAGCGTGGCGAACTGCAGCAGCTGATCAAAGAAACTGCTGCTAAATACAAGTCTGAAGAGCCGGATGCTGAATAATCCGTTTCGCAATACTGACGGATGCTAACCGGCATCCGTCAGTGCGTTTTATCCCCAATCCAGCCCTTGTGGCGAACTTGAAAATCCCGCCTCACGCAGCAGCGTAAACATCGGCGTTTGCCTGACCTGTTGGTCATTCACTTCTGTCAACGTAAACCGTAGCCGTGGTTCTCGCCGTAACGCGGTGGTTAGCGCCAGGAAAACCTCCGGCGGTAATAATTCATCTTTTTCCTGCCAGACCAGCATTTTTTTGCCACCTTGCGCCAGATAAATCAATAATTTTCCGCCAGAAATGACCACCAGCGCGCCTGCCCGACGAGTCGGAACCAGCGTCGCCGGATGTGCAGGCCAGGGTAGCAGATTCCCCCACAAATTGGCCGGATCGTTGGCACTAAGGGCCACGGGCATATATTGTCGCGTCTGCGTGGCATGGGGCGTCAGGTCGCGCAGACGGTCAATGGTCTGGCGATCAGCAAATTGTGCACCACCCAAACCTTCAACAAATCGACCCCGCATAATTCGCCCGGAGTCTTCCATACTTCGACAAAGCGTTTGCATCGACGGAAATCCGCCAGGAATATTTTCAGCAATCACCGCCTGACGGCTGATGATTCCGTAGCGGTCGAGCATATTTTCCGCCAGCGCCAGCATCCTTTCGGTATCGTTTAGTGACTCCACCTGCAATAACGACCAGCGTCCAGCCAGCTTTGGTGTGTTGTAAGATACCAACGGCATAGCTGACGGTGCATAAACCGGACGTCCACGACGAGCCCGGCTACTACGGCGAGTTGAAGGGCGTGCGCTGGTACTACTTCGGGTAAGGGCGCGCAACGGTGCCCAAATGTCACAGGTGATGACGCCTTGCCAGACCAGTTCCCAAAGCGCCTCTTGCAGGGCTGAAGGATCTACTGGCTCGCCGATTTTCTCGCCTGTTCGTTGGCTGATTTGTTGCGCAAACCAGGCGCCCCCGTCAGTCAGAACCGCGATAATTGCTTGCTGAAGCGCTGAACGTTTCGCGTGATCATTTTCTGCAGGAATATACGATTCGGCGGCATATTCCTGTAAATGCAGTGCCACCAGACCGTCATCCTCACCGAGCTTTTTTTGCCCCGACCAGATAACCGTACCGGTTGCCAGCAGTTCATCGAGCATTTCTGGCGAGTAATCGCGTACACGGGCGGGCAGGATCTGGCTTTCCCAGAGTGAGGCGGGTAAACCGACACCAGCAAGCTGTTCGATAACTCGCATGACGCCATCCACGCCTTCATAAACGCCTGGCGATGTTGAGGCAAAGAGCGCCGGGCTACCATCGGTGGCGGGGAGCACGCCCTGACGTTCCAGCAGCAATCGTGCATAGGCAATGGCGGGTACCGGACGCGTAGCTTCTCTGGCAGCCTGCAGGGAACGTAAACGCAAACGACGAAAAACTTCATCGCTCACCCAGATGTCTTGTTGCAAATTCATCACCAGCCCCTGTTCGCGCAATTGATGAAGTTGCTCTTCGACAATGGCAATACCGAGGCTAAACTCATGAGCCAGTTGTTCAGCCGTGACCAGAGCATGAGCCCGGAGATAGCGCAGAAAGAGATCGCGAAGCGGGTAATTGACTCTATGCAAATAAATCTCTGGCAGAGACTCTGGTAGTCGTACGCCGAGGGCATCGCGCAGCCTGGCGGCATCATCCATACAGGCAAAACGCTCCTGTCCGCTAATCATCGCCGGGAAGATTCGTTTTACTGCAAGAAGATTTTCCAGATACGACGCAACCTCTTCACTGCTGCCTGTATGCCGTTGCGCCAGGTCTTCAACGGTCATTGGCCCCAGTTCGCGCAGTAGGTCGAAAAGACCTTCTTCACCTTTCGCTCTTCTGCCGGGGGCCAGCCGCTGTAACTCTTCTTCCACCTGACGAATGATCTGCGGGTCGAGTAATTCCCCCGGATCAACCTGACCGAGTAGATTACGCAGTAACTCGCTGTCTAGCGACAGTACGGATGCCCGGCGTTCTGCCAGCGGGGCGTCGCTCTGATACATAAATTCCGCCACATAACCGAACAATAAACTGGCGGCAAAAGGTGAGGGCGTCGCGGTGGTGACATCGGAAATTTGAATTTCGCCACTGTTCAGGCGACGCATCAAACGTTCCAGAGCGGGAAGGTCATACACATCCTGCAGGCATTCACGCAGAGTTTCGAGAATGACAGGAAAATCCGGATAACCCTGGGCGATTTCCAGTAACTGGCTGGCACGCAGCCGTTGTTGCCAGAGCGGGGTGCGATGGCCCGGCGTGCGGCCCGGCATTAATAATGCCCGCGCGGCGCATTCGCGAAAACGGGCGGCGAAAAGTGCCGAGTTGCCCACCGCCTCGCGGACAATTTGCAGCAACTTTTCTGGTTCAAACAAAAAAACCGCGGCGTCAGGCAATTTACCATCGGTGTCAGGAATGCGGGCGACAATACCGTCATCGCTGGCGACTACCGAGGCATCAGCGCCCCATAGCGCATGCAGTCGCCCGGCAATCGCCAGCGCCCACGGTTCATGCACTCGTCTTCCATAGGAAGAGTGTAAAATAATGCGCCAGTCGCCAATCTCATCACGGCAGCGTTCGAGAACCAGGTGGCGGCTTCCAGGGACAACGCCCGTAGCGTTACGCTGTTCGTCAATCAGCCCCTGAATATTGGCGAGTGTATTTTCTTCTGCCAGCCACGGCGGGATATTTCCGGAAAAGAACGCGCCATCCGCCAGCAAATGGAGAAAATCGCCGATCATTTCCCCCAATTCAGCGGGGCGTCCATTACCTTCGCCACGCCAGAAGGGAAGTCGGGCAGAGCGACCTGGCGCAGGTGTCACAATGACCTGATCGCGGGTGATTTGTTGGATCCGCCATGAGGTAGCGCCGAGAGTGATGATGTCATTCACTCGCGATTCATACACCATCTCTTCATCCAGTTCGCCCACCCGCCGCGAGCCTGTCTGTTCTTCACCTTCGGGTAATAACACACTGTACATGCCACGATCCGGAATGGTGCCACCGCTGGTAACAGCCAACAGCTGAGCGCCAGGTCGGGCGGTCAATATCCCCGTCTCCCTGTTCCAGACCAGTTTTGGTCGAAAAGCAGAAAAATCGCCAGAGGGATAGCGCCCGGAAAGCATATCCAGCGTGGCGTCAAAAACGCGTCTTGGCAGATCTTTCCACGGTGCCGCGCGACGCACCAGAGCATACCATTCCTCCACCTGTAAGGCGTCCATCGCCGCGGCGGCAACGGTTTGCTGCGCAAGGACGTCGAGTGGATTATGCGGTGGCGTCAGGTTTTCCAGCCTGCCTGCAAACATACACTCGACAATGACGGCGCAATCGACTAAATCACGCCGGGTACGGGGGAAAAATAGCCCTTTAGATACACCGCCAACCTGATGTCCGGCGCGACCAATGCGCTGTAGCCCGCTGGCGACAGAAAGCGGCGTCGCCACCTGAATCACCAGATCCACCGCGCCCATATCAATCCCCAGTTCGAGACTGGAAGTCGCGACCACACAGCGCAATTCGCCTGATTTCAGGGCTTGTTCGGTTATCGCCCGTTGTTCTTTAGAGACGGAACCGTGGTGCGAGCGGGCAATGAAAACGTCGCTACTTTGTACGCGGTTTGAGGTTGCGCCGGAGGTCGACTCGAAATGAGTGGCGTCTATGGCGAAGGCCGGGGAGCGCTGCAATCGTGCGGCGTAAAGCTCATTCAGCCGTGCCGTCAGTTTTTCCGCCAGGCCGCGTGAATTTGTAAAGACGATGGTCGAGCGATGGCGCAACACTTCATCAAGAATGCCGGTTTCAATATACGGCCAGATTGAGCCTTCTCTGCCCGCATGGCTGTCTTCCCCGGTGCCGCTGGCGACCGATGAGACATCATCCATATTGGCGACCGGTACGACAATCCGTATCTGCGGATGGCGCATTGCGGGCGGGTTGACTACCGTAACCGGACGATCGCCACCAAGAAATGCTGCCACATCGCTGGCTGAGCGTACAGTCGCGGAGAGGCCAATTCGCTGTGCTGAGGTGTGGAGCAGCGCATCGAGCCGCTCCAGACTTAACGCCAGATGCGCACCACGTTTACTGCCCGCTACCGCGTGGACTTCATCAATAATTACCGTTTCGACGCCGCGCAGCGTCTCGCGCGCGCGGGAGGTCAGTATCAGATAGAGTGATTCGGGTGTGGTGATCAGAATATCCGGCGGATTGCGGGTCAGTTTGCTGCGTTCTTGCGCGGGCGTATCGCCAGTCCGGATGCCCACGCGGAGGTTGACTTCCATTTCGCCGCGCCGCCGCCGTTCCTCTGCAATGCCTTGTAACGGGATCTGCAAATTGCGCTGAACGTCGGTGCCTAAGGCTTTTATCGGTGAAATATAGAGGATGCGTGAGGTTATACGTTTATGCGCCTCGCGGGTATCTTCGCCGCCTTCGCGGAAGAGCTGATCGAGGGCGTAGAGAAATGCTGCCAGCGTTTTCCCGGAGCCGGTCGGTGCAATCACCAGCGCATGTTCACCTCGTGCCGCCACATGCCAGGTTTGTGACTGGACAGCGGTCGGCTGTTTAAAGGCGCGAAGAAACCAGTCGCGGGTCGCCGGTGAAAACACGTCCGGCAGGGGCGATGAAGGGGGTTGATTATCTGCCATTAACGCTATTCCCCGTGAATATCATGCATGATGCGTGGGATAGCCTCACTATAGATGCCTGAATCATTGCATGTCATCAGGCATCGACTCGATTACACCTCTTCGGCGGCAGGCAGCGGCCAGCCTCCCAGACGTTTCCAGCGATTGACGATTTCACAAAACAGCACAGCAGTGCGTTCGGTGTCGTACAGCGCGGAGTGCGCCTGGGTGCTGTCGAAGTCCATCCCCGCGGTCTGGCAGGCTTTTGATAATACGGTTTGTCCGAGAGCCAGCCCGGCCAGTGCCGCGGTGTCAAAAGTGGCGAAAGGGTGGAATGGGTTACGTTTCAGTGAGGCGCGTTCTGCGGCGGCCATCATAAAGCTGTGATCAAAATTGGCGTTGTGCGCCACCATAATGGCGCGGTTACAGCCGCTCGCTTTAATGCCTTTACGTACAACTTTAAAAATTTCGTGCAGCGCCTCGTATTCGCTGACCGCGCCGCGATCGGGATCGTTCGGGTCAATGCCGTTGAAGGCGAGGGCCTCTGGCTGCAAATTTGCGCCGACAAATGGTTCGACGTGGAAATGTAATGTGGTGTCCGGCATCAGCCAGCCTTGTTCATCCATTTTCAGGGTGATGGCGGCAATCTCAAGCAGCGCATCGGTTTTGGCGTTAAATCCGGCTGTTTCAACATCGATCACAACAGGATAAAAACCACGAAAACGGTCGCACAGACCGGTAAGTTGAGCGTTATCGGACATCTGATTCTCTTAATACGGATAAATTGCAGCGCGCATTATGACAAATATTACTTGTCGATGCAGTAAAGATGCGGGCGCGATGAGTTCGCGCCCGGCAGGAGATTAGTTGCCCAGACCGCGACCGGCGTCTTTCTCTTCGATTAATTCAATTTTGTAACCATCCGGATCTTCCACAAACGCGATAACCGTAGTACCGCCTTTTACCGGACCCGCTTCACGGGTGACGTTACCCCCGTTCTGACGGATTTTTTCGCACGCTTCAGCGGCGTTATCTACGCTAAGCGCGATGTGACCATAAGCAGTGCCGAGTTCGTATTTATCCACGCCCCAGTTGTAGGTCAGTTCAATCACCGCTTCTTCGGTTTCCGGGCCGTAGCCAACAAACGCCAGTGAGTATTTGTATTCCGGGTTTTCGCTGGTACGCAGCAGTTTCATGCCCAGCACTTTGGTATAAAAATCGATGGAGCGTTGCAGATCGCCAACGCGCAGCATGGTATGAAGAAGACGCATCTTTATATCCTCAAAATGGCTAACAGATTCAAAATGTTGTTTTAGTATAGCGGCGGCTTTACGCCGCTCGCAATGTTGGATTATAGCGTCGGGTAATCGGTATAGCCTTCCGCGCCGCCACCGTAGAAACTTTCAGCACGTTGTGGGTTAAGCTCGGCTTTGCGCTGCAAGCGGGCGACCAGATCCGGGTTCGCAATCCAGTCACGCCCAAATGCCACCGCATCAATTAGCCCTTTACCGATCAGCATTTCTGCTTTTTCTACCGTGTATGCACCTGCGCCGATAATCGGACCGTGGAAACGGGCGCGTACTTTTTCGCGAAACGCCTCGGTATATGGTTTGCCGCCTGCCCAGTCTGGTTCTGACATATGCAGGTAAGCAATGCCGCGTTTGCCCAGTTGTTCAATCAGATACAGCGCATCGGCTTCTTCATTCGGGCCGTTATCCGTATTCTGGAAAGTACCAATTGGCGAAACGCGAATGCCAATGCGATCGGCTCCCCATTCTTCAATCCCGGCATCAACGACTTCCAGTACCAGGCGTGCGCGATTTTCCACGCTGCCGCCGTACTGATCGGTACGATGGTTTGAAGAAGGGGAAAGGAACTGATGCAGCAAATAACCGTGAGCGGAGTGGAGCTCCACCAGATCAAACCCGGCTTCACGCGCGTTAGCGATGGCCTGACGGAAATCATTGACGATACCCGGAATTTCTTCCAGTTCCAGTGCCCGCGGCGTGGATGTTTCAACACGGATCGCCTGACCATTTTCATCGCGCAGAGAAGTACGTGTTCCCGCGCTAAGTGCTGAAGGCGCTACCGGTGCCTGGCCGCCAGGTTGCAGGCTGGCGTGAGAAATGCGTCCGGTGTGCCACAGCTGTACGGCCATATGACCATTTTCAGCATGAACGCCAGCGGTGATTTTTTTCCATGCGGCAATTTGCTCCGGGCTATGGATGCCTGGCGCGCCTGCATATCCTTTTGCCTGGGCAGAAATTTGCGTGGCTTCGCTAATAATCAAACCAGCACTGGCACGTTGGCGATAGTATTCCGCCATCAACGGGGTAGGGATGTCACCCGGTTCAATACTGCGCAGACGCGTTAGTGGTGCCATAAAAATACGGTTTGCCGCCGTGATCGCGCCTACTTTCAGTGGGGAATACAGTTTTTCAGATGACATAAAGGCTCCCGGTCGTCTGGTGATAAAAAAGCCTACTAAACGGCAGGCGTCGCAATAATGGTTTTTACATGTGCCAGCGCGTTTTCCAGTGGTTCGGAATTGCGCGAAATTTTGGCCTGCAGATTCGCACCCAGCCATAGTGCGTAAAGCACTTGCGCCTGTTGCAGCGGTTCGCCACAAAAGGTTAAACAATGGTTCTCACGGCCATTTTCCAGCGCCTGCGAGAGCAGGGCGATCACGCCGCTAGCGCCTTTATCCATCGCGCTGCGCATATCTTCTGACAGATCGCACACTTCGGCAGAGAGTTTTACTGTCAGGCAACCACTGATGGTTCCGTGTTGGCAAAACTGGTTCAGCGTCTGCTGGTAATAAGCCAGTATGCGGTCGCGGTAATTACCTTCGCCGGATTGCAGTAACTCTGTTAGTCGCTGGTGATATGCTGCGTAATGACGTTCAAGCATGGCAACGCCAAACGCTTCTTTAGAGCGAAAGTAGTGATAGAAGGATCCTTTCGGCACTTCAGCGGTCTTCAGTAATTCGCTTAATCCCATCCCGGTGAATCCACGTTGCAGGCAAAGTTGCTCACCCGTCGCCAGGAGGTGTTCGCGAGTATCATGTTCGGTGTGTTTGTTCATGCGTTCGAGTGTAGTAGACCAGTCGGTCTAGTGCAAGCAAAGTTGCTACTTTGGGCATTAAGAGCTTCAATAGTGGTAATAATCTCATTTCAGGGGGGCGAAGTGGCGGAGCAACTAGAGTTCTTTCCCGTCCAGAGCCCGTGCCGGGGAATTTGCCAGTCTGATGAGCGCGGGTTTTGTCGCGGCTGTTTTCGAAGCCGGGACGAGCGTTTTAACTGGAATAATATGAGCGATGGCGAAAAACAAGAGGTGCTGCGCCTTTGTCGGCAACGGCTGATGCGTAAATTACGCGCAAATAAGCCAACGTCATCAGATGAACCGGAGCAACCATCACTCTTTTGAGCATAATCTTGCGTATACTCCTCTCATATCTGATAAGAGGAAGCGATTATGGTTCAGCGTATTACTATTGCGCCGCAAGGCCCGGAGTTATCCCGTTTTGTGATGGGCTACTGGCGACTGATGGACTGGAATATGTCTGCCCGTCAGTTGGTTAGCTTTATTGAGGAGCATCTGGATCTCGGCATTACCACTGTGGACCATGCTGATATTTATGGCGGCTATCAGTGCGAAGCAGCGTTTGGCGAGGCGCTGAAGCTGGCGCCTCATCTGCGTGAACGGATGGAAATCGTCAGCAAATGTGGCATCGCAACGACCGCGCGTGAAGAAAACGTCATTGGTCATTACATCACTGACCGCGACCATATTATTAAAAGCGCCGAACAGTCGCTGATTAATCTCGCGACCGATCATCTGGATCTGCTGTTAATCCACCGTCCCGACCCGTTAATGGATGCCGATGAAGTGGCGGATGCGTTTAAACATCTGCATCAGAGCGGCAAAGTGCGCCATTTTGGCGTCTCCAACTTCACGTCTGCGCAATTTGCCCTGTTGCAATCACGCCTGCCATTTACCCTTGCCACTAATCAGGTGGAAATATCCCCGGTGCATCAGCCGTTGCTGCTGGATGGCACGCTCGACCAACTGCAACAACTGCGTGTTCGTCCGATGGCGTGGTCGTGCCTTGGTGGTGGACGTCTGTTCAATGATGATTTTTTCCAGCCGCTGCGTGATGAACTCGCTGTGATAGCCCAGGAATTAAACGCGGCCACTATTGAGCAGGTTGTTTATGCCTGGATATTACGTCTGCCGTCGCAACCGTTGCCGATAATTGGTTCCGGTAAAATTGAGCGCGTACGGGCTGCTGTAGAGGCAGAAGCCCTGAAAATGACGCGTCAGCAGTGGTTCCGTATCCGTAAAGCGGCACTGGGTTACGACGTACCATAAACACTTTTAGGAATAGCCGCCGTTCAAATATGTGTCACTGGTTTACACTTAACGGGTATGCACAATGAACGGAGGTCCTATGAAGCGTTTTAGTCTGGCTATTCTGGCGCTGGTTGTTGCGACCGGCGCACAAGCGGCCAGTGAAAAAGTCGAGATGAACCTCGTTACGTCGCAAGGGGTTGGGCAGTCAATAGGTAGCGTAACTATTACTGAAACCGATAAAGGTCTGGAGTTTTCACCCGATCTGAAAGCATTACCCCCCGGTGAACATGGCTTCCATATTCATGCTAAAGGAAGCTGCCAGCCAGCCACCAAAGATGGCAAAGCCAGCGCCGCGGAATCTGCAGGCGGGCATCTTGATCCACAAAAAACCAACAAGCATGAAGGGCCGGAAGGTGCGGGACATTTAGGCGATCTGCCTGCGCTGGTGGTCAATAATGACGGCAAGGCGACCGATGCCGTTATTGCGCCTCGTCTGAAATCACTCGATGAAATCAAAGACAAGGCGCTGATGATCCACGTTGGCGGCGATAATATGTCCGATCAACCTAAACCGCTGGGCGGTGGCGGTGAACGCTATGCCTGTGGTGTTATTAAGTAGTTAAGAGGCCAGCGTACCTTGCGGCGGTGCTTGCTCAAGTTGTGAAAGCGAGCAGTATAGTCGCCAGACTATCGCCGCCAGCTCACGGGCGGCAGGCTGATGATGCCGGGCAAGGCTGTCGCAAATCCGCTGTAATTCTTCAAGTGTGGCTGCCAGCGATTTTTGCTGAACGCCACGCTCACTCATCACTCCCCGCAACAGCGAAATACAGTTATCCCGCACTTGTGATAACGGATCAGAACGTGACTCCCACTCGCGTAATTGCCAGACAACATGCGAACAGTTCAGTAGCACCACCCCCCAACGTAATAACCAGCGGCGCGCCAGCGCATCCTGGCTGTTGCTCAACTGACTGACGTGATGATAAGTGAGCGATTCAAATTCGCTTTCACTCAGTGTTGGATGGCGGCTTAGTTGATCGACAAAATCCCGGCGCAGCGCGCGAATATGACGACGGCTTTTACGAGCATCTGATCCTGGACGCAGAATGGCGAACGCTAACCACGCCAACGCCACGCCAACGATTTTTGCCAGATTATCGTTAAGAAAATCAGCAAAATCATACACCGGGGGATTAGTGACAGCGATAAATGATCCCATAAAAACAATCAGTTGCCCCCATAATGCAGCTTGTTTTGGCAATTGTATTTTGAGTAGCTGCATCGTTGCCAGCAGGGGGAAAAGAAACAGCAAAAATTGCCACAGCTCGCTAATTTGGACCATCAGGCCAAATTTAACCACAAAGCTAAAGAACGAAAGCAATACCAGCGTGCGCATCAGCAGCGACAATGACTTAAACGGTGCTGCGACGGCGGAGTAAAGGACGCAGCTAATTGCAGCCAGGGTTAATGCATTGGCTCCGGCATCCCATTGCGAGGCAATACTCCACGCACCAATCATCATCAACGTACAAAATGTCCGCAGCCCGCTCCACATGGCTTCTGCATTATCGGTATGACGTGCCAGCCCGGACGCGCGAGGGAGTCTGGTTTGATCATCTACGCCGCTTTGCAGACGATGTAATTCCTGACTACTTTGCAGATAAAGGCGGCAAAAATAACGTAGTCGATGCCAGAAGGCGACGTGCTGGTAGTCAGCTGAGTTCGTCGGGCGTAGCGGGGCAATAATGCGTGCGACGGTGTAAAAATCCGTTTGCCCGCTGGCGAGGGTCGTTAGCAACTGTTCAAGAATTTCCCGTATAGCACCAGGGGGTGATGGCCAGTTGAGCAACATACGCCGCAAGCTCGAAATTACGCTGGTCATGCGTAATTGCTGGTGGAGTAACGCATTGAGGCGCGCGTTTTGCTGGCGGAAGCGATAGTGGCTCCAGAAAGCCTGGATACGCAGCAAATTCATGGTCAGTATCTGCCCAATCACCCCTTCATGTGCGGTACGAATGGCATCGGTTGTTTCAGGCTGCCAGAGTAAACTGGCATGTTCCAGTAAACGGGCGTGCATGTTTTTCAATGCGGTCAAAAGGGCAGTGGCATCGGAAGTGCTCGGCAGAATCATCATCATCATCCCACCGCAGAGAATACCGACGATCACTTCGCAAACGCGCGCCTGGGCGATGTCCCACAACTGGCTTGCTTCAGTGATATTGACCATCGGGAAGGCGATAATCGCGGCTGTGTAACCCGCCAGTTGAAACGCATAGGCCACGTTATTCGTGAAATGCGCGCAGGCCCAGGTACAAAAACCAAGCCATGCCGACATGCTCAACAGGAAGAACCACGGTTCGTTGAGAGTATGCCCGGCAAGGATTAGCGCCGCGATAGCCCCCAGCAAACTGCCAGCGATGCGCCCCAGGCTTTTGCTGATGACACCGCCAACTGTCGGAAAGCTCACTACCGCGGCTGACGTCATCGCCCAATAGGGCTCGTCCAGATTTAAATAATAAGCAACAGTCAGCGCCAGACACATGGCAAGGGTATTGCGCAACGCATAGCGCCATTGTGCCAGCGTGGCCTTAAACCAGGGCAGATTGCGCAGAGACCATGACCAGGCGTTCATTACTGACCTACTGCGATACTACAAGTTGTGCCGGATACTAGCGTGACATCGCCGGGAACATTATCAAGGGCAAAGCGAACCGGGACGCGCTGGGCGAGACGAACCCAGGGAACGTTAGGTTTAACGTCTGGAATCAGGCTGGAATCGTTTTCCACACTCTGATCATAAATTGCCCGACCGATACTGGAGACGTGACCCTGTAACGTTTTGTTGTCGCTATAGAGCGTAATGTGTGCTGGCGCACCGTCGCGGATATGCCGCAATTTGGTTTCTTCAAAATAACCAATGACGTAAAACGAGTGACTGTCCACCAGGGCAAACAGCGGTTTTCCTGTGTCGGCGTAGTCGCCGATGCGGGTAGTGAGGTTGGTGACCCATCCGCTGACCGGGGCGCGAATTTCCGTTTGTGCCAGTTGCCATTGTGCCTGTTTCAGCGTTGCTTGTGCAGCATCGACACTGGCCTGCATCGCTTTAACATTGAGGTTTGCCGTATCCAGTTCTTCGGCAGAGATAAAATTTTGCGAGAGATGACGGCGGCGATTGGCCTCATTATTGGCTCTGGCAAGATCCGATTGCGCTTTCGCCAGTTGGGCCTGGGTATTCAGTTCGGCAATCTGGAAGGGTGTTTTATCGATAGTGAACAGAATATCGCCAGCGTTAACCAACTGGTTGTCTTTTATATTCATCTCAACAATACGTCCGGACACTTGTGGGGTGATAGCGACCTGTTCCGCGCGTATTTTGCCATCCCGCGTCCACGGTGACTGCATGTAATAGTTCCAGAGCCACCACCCGGCGAGAACGGCAACTACTGCTACAATTATTGTTGAGAAATACTTAATGGTTTTAATTGACATAGTTACCACGCAATCAATATTGCCAGGGCGGAGCATACGCAGATCGCAAACAGCGACAAATCCATTAACAAGGGATGCCAGATGTCGCCCGCGTAGATCCAGTCGCGAAGCAGGCGGTGCAGGACAAGCCAGACGACGAATCCAAGCGCGAAGGCTTTGAAAAACGGAGGAAAGTAGACGGATGCACCGAACACCAGATCTTGTAGGGGCAATCCTGTTGCACTATGCATAAACTTCACAAAATAGATTCCTTTGAGGCTGAGTTTATTGCTTTAGATTAATAAATATTGTTTATGTGAGAGAAAATTACTCGCTATTTCTGAAAAGCATGTCTGACGGTAAGCAAATGCAGCAATCCATTTGTTTTAGCAATACAATTGCTGCACACTATTCTAAAAGCCGTATAATATCTTAGCAAGCTAATTATAAGGAGATGAAATTGGAATCGCCACTAGGTTCTGATCTGGCACGGTTGGTGCGCATATGGCGTGCTCTGATAGACCATCGCCTGAAACCCCTGGAGTTAACGCAAACCCATTGGGTGACGTTGCACAATATACATCAGTTACCTCCAGACCAGTCGCAAATTCAACTGGCAAAAGCGATCGGCATTGAGCAGCCATCACTGGTTCGTACGTTGGACCAACTGGAAGAAAAAGGGTTAATTTCGCGTCAAACTTGTCCCAGCGATCGGCGGGCCAAACGTATTAAACTGACGGAAAAGGCGGAGCCGCTGATTAGCGAAATGGAAGCTGTTATTAACAAGACCCGGGCGGAAATTTTGGATGGGATTTCAGCAGAGGAACTGGAACAACTGATTAGGCTCATTGCAAAACTTGAGCATAATATTACTGAGTTACAGGCCAAAGGGTGAAATAAAGGGGGCGTGTGGCCAGGTAGCTGACCACACGTCAACTTGTTTAGCGCGGGGAAACCGTCACCTGGCTGCCGTTGCTGGCCAGAACGACACGTTGTCCCGGAGAGAAATGGGTATTGCCCTGTTTCTGAACCACCATGATGGTGTTACCATCATCTTTACGAATTTCCAGCTCCACACCCTGTGTTTTGTTCATTGCGCTCTGTACACCCTGACCGGCTACGCCACCCGCGACGGCACCTGCTGCGGTAGCCAAAGAGCGTCCCGTACCACCACCAACGGTATTACCAAGAAAACCACCGAGAACTGCACCGCCAATTGCGCCGATGACGTTGGAATCATCACCGCCCTGAATTTGTACCTGCCGTACGTTAACGATTGTGCCGTAGCTGACATTCTGCACTTGCTTCGCTTCAGAGGCAGTATAAACATCACCAGATAGGGTATCGTTGTTAACACAACCAACAAGAGAAAGACCTACCATTGATACAACCAGTACGCGTTTAATCATTGAAAAATCTCCTGATTACCATGAAACGCCTCACGAGCATCCCTAATGGTCAAAGTTATTCGCATTAGTATAACCATGATTACATGTTCCACTAAAACATGATTAAATCATAATTAGAGTAGGGTTAACCAAGTATAAACAAAACATTCATATTAGTTATTGATGTGAATATAATCTTTTACTACCAACGATAAAAATCGGCTCTTATGCATGGAATTCGCGAAAGGTTTGTGTTTGAGTGGAACGCAAACATCAGGTTGAAAAAGGATGAACTATGAAATCAGGCCGCTTTATTGGGGTTATGTCAGGTACTAGCCTGGATGGTGTCGATGTTGTGTTAGCGACGATCGATGAACACCGGGTGGCGCAGCTGGCGAGTTTGAGCTGGCCGATTCCCCCATCAATCAAACAGGCGGTGCTGGATATTTGCCAGGGGCAACAGCTTACGCTCTCCCAGTTTGGTCAACTGGATACCCGACTTGGCTGCTTGTTTGCGGATGCCGTTAATGCACTATTAAAAGCAGAAAATTTACAGCCGAAAGATATCGTAGCTATCGGTTGTCATGGCCAGACCGTCTGGCACGAACCCATGGGCGTCGCGCCACATACGCTACAGATTGGTGATAACAATCAAATTGTTGCGCGGACTGGAATTACCGTCGTCGGGGATTTTCGCCGTCGCGATATCGCCTTAGGTGGCCAGGGCGCACCGCTGGTACCTGCTTTTCATCACGCATTGCTGGCCCATCCAACTGAGCGGCGAATGGTGCTTAATATTGGTGGTATTGCCAATCTGTCACTACTCATACCAGGGATGCCGGTAGGTGGCTACGATACCGGACCGGGCAACATGCTAATGGACGCATGGATCTGGCGTCAGGTCGGTAAACCTTACGATAAAGACGCTGAGTGGGCGCGGGCGGGCAAGGTTATTCTGCCGCTGCTGCAAAAAATGCTTAGCGATCCCTATTTTTCCCAGCCAGCACCCAAAAGCACCGGGCGCGAATACTTTAACTATGCCTGGCTGGAGCGCCATCTACGCGATTTCCCTGGCCTGGATGCGCGAGATGTTCAGGCAACACTGGCGGAACTCACCGCCGTGACCATTTCTGAACAAGTCTTGTTGAGCGGTGGCTGCGATCGATTGATGGTATGTGGTGGCGGAAGTCGCAATCCGCTGCTTATGGCGCGTCTGGCTGCATTACTGCCAGGTACTGAAGTGACCACCACCGATGCCGTTGGCATTAGTGGCGATGATATGGAAGCGTTAGCCTTCGCATGGCTTGCCTGGCGAACGCTGGCTGGGCTGCCCGGCAATCTACCTTCCGTTACCGGCGCAAGCGAGGAGACGGTGCTGGGCGCTATTTTCCCTGCCAACCCGCGATATCAGAGTTAACTGAATTTTTCTTACTGCGTCTGCCGTTACACTTGGAAGTTGAGGAGGGCGTTTTTGCCCTCCGGACCAGGAAAGTCTTCGGGATATGTTTATGAAAAAACTGTTACTACTTTGTCTGCCGCTATTTCTTACCGGCTGTGGCGCGTTTAATCAACTGGTTGAGCGCATGCAAACTGATACGCTGGAATACCAGTGTGATGAAAAACCGTTGACGGTCAAACTGAATAATCCGCGTCAGGAAGTTAGTTTTGTTTACGATAATCAACTGCTGCACCTTAAACAGGGTATTTCAGCTTCTGGCGCACGTTATACCGACGGTATCTACGTTTTCTGGTCAAAAGGTGATGAGGCGACGGTCTATAAACGTGACCGCATCGTCTTGAATAACTGTCAGTTACAAAATCCACAGCGTTGAGATTTTTCCAGGGGCGGCGCACAATAGCGTCACCCACTGACAATTTGTAAAGAAAACCATGGCCGATAACGACGAATTGCAGCAAATCGCGCATCTGCGCCGCGAATACACTAAAGGCGGTTTACGCCGCCGCGATCTTCCCGCCGATCCTTTAACCCTTTTTGAACGCTGGCTTTCTCAGGCCTGTGAAGCCAAACTGGCCGATCCTACTGCGATGGTCGTCGCCACCGTTGATGAACATGGCCAACCCTATCAGCGGATTGTTTTACTAAAACATTACGATGAAAAAGGGATGGTGTTTTACACCAACCTTGGCAGCCGTAAAGCACACCAAATCGAAAATAACCCGCGCGTTAGCCTGCTTTTTCCGTGGCATACCCTGGAACGCCAGGTGATGGTTACCGGTAAAGCGGAACGTCTTTCGACTCTCGAAGTGATGAAATATTTTCATAGCCGCCCGCGTGATAGCCAGATTGGCGCGTGGGTATCGAAGCAATCCAGCCGTATTTCTGCGCGTGGGATCCTTGAAAGCAAATTCCTGGAATTGAAGCAGAAGTTTCAGCAGGGCGAAGTGCCGTTGCCGAGTTTTTGGGGCGGTTTTCGCGTCAGCCTTGAACAGATTGAGTTCTGGCAGGGCGGTGAGCATCGGCTGCATGACCGCTTTTTGTACCAGCGTGAAAACGAGGCGTGGAAAATCGATCGCCTCGCACCCTGAAAAGATGCAAAAATCTTGCTTTAATCGCTGGTACTCCTGATTCCGGCACTTTATTCTATGTCTCTTTCGCATCTGGCGAAAAGTCGTGTACCGGCAAAGGTGCAGTCGTTATATACATGGAGATTTTGATGGCAAGCAGTAACTTGATTAAACAATTGCAAGAGCGGGGGCTAGTGGCCCAGGTGACGGACGAAGAAGCGTTAGCAGAGCGACTGGCGCAAGGCCCGATCGCGCTCTATTGCGGCTTCGATCCTACCGCTGACAGCTTGCATTTGGGGCATCTTGTTCCATTGTTATGCCTGAAACGCTTCCAGCAGGCGGGCCACAAGCCGGTTGCGCTGGTAGGCGGCGCCACGGGTTTGATTGGCGACCCGAGCTTCAAAGCTGCCGAGCGTAAGCTGAACACTGAAGAAACTGTTCAGGAGTGGGTGGACAAAATCCGCAAGCAGGTTGCCCCGTTCCTCGATTTCGACTGCGGAGAAAACTCTGCTATCGCAGCGAACAACTATGACTGGTTCGGCAATATGAATGTGCTGACCTTCCTGCGCGATATCGGCAAACACTTCTCCGTTAACCAGATGATCAACAAAGAAGCGGTTAAACAGCGTCTCAACCGTGAAGATCAGGGGATTTCGTTTACCGAGTTTTCCTACAACCTGTTGCAGGGCTATGACTTTGCCTGCCTGAACAAACAGTACGGTGTGGTGCTGCAAATCGGCGGTTCTGACCAGTGGGGTAACATCACCTCTGGTATCGATCTGACCCGTCGTCTGCATCAGAACCAGGTGTTTGGCCTGACCGTTCCGCTGATCACCAAAGCAGACGGCACTAAGTTCGGTAAAACTGAAGGTGGTGCAGTATGGCTGGATCCGAAGAAAACCAGTCCGTACAAGTTCTACCAGTTCTGGATCAATACTGCTGATGCTGACGTTTACCGCTTCCTGAAGTTCTTTACCTTTATGAGCATTGAAGAGATCAATGCCCTCGAAGAAGAAGACAAAAACAGCGGTAAAGCGCCGCGCGCTCAGTATGTGCTGGCGGAGCAGGTGACGCGTCTGGTTCACGGTGAAGAAGGTCTGCAAGCTGCGAAACGTATTACCGAGTGCCTGTTCAGCGGTTCTCTGAGTGCGCTGAGTGAAGCGGACTTCGAACAACTGGCGCAGGACGGCGTACCGATGGTAGAGATGGAAAAAGGCGCTGATCTGATGCAGGCGTTGGTTGATTCTGAACTGCAACCTTCTCGTGGTCAGGCGCGTAAAACTATCGCCTCTAATGCCATCACCATTAATGGTGAAAAACAGTCCGATCCAGAATACTTCTTTAAAGAAGAAGATCGTCTGTTTGGTCGTTATACCTTACTTCGTCGCGGCAAAAAGAATTACTGTCTGATTTGCTGGAAATAATGCATTAAGTGGAAAGGGGGGTGAGAAATCACTCCCCCTGATTTTTATACAGGGAACACGATGAAAAATATTCTCGCTATCCAGTCTCACGTTGTCTATGGTCATGCGGGTAACAGCGCGGCAGAGTTTCCAATGCGCCGCCTGGGCGCAAATGTCTGGCCGCTCAACACCGTTCAATTTTCTAATCACACTCAATACGGCAAATGGACCGGCTGTGTTATGCCGCCCAGCCATTTAACCGAAATTGTGCAAGGCATTGCTGCCATCGATAAGTTGCACACTTGTGATGCTGTATTAAGCGGCTATCTGGGTTCGGCGGAGCAGGGCGAGCATATCCTCGGTATTGTCCGTCAGGTGAAAGCGGCGAACCCGCAGGCGAAATATTTTTGCGATCCGGTAATGGGACACCCCGAAAAAGGCTGTATCGTTGCGCCAGGTGTGGCGGAGTTCCACGTGCGTCACGGTCTTCCTGCCAGCGATATCATCGCGCCTAATCTGGTTGAGCTGGAAATCCTCTGCGAGCATCCGGTACATAACGTCGAAGATGCGGTTAAAGCTGCGCGCGAACTTATTGCTCAGGGGCCTGAAATCGTACTGGTGAAACATCTGGCGCGTGCCGGTTACAGCACAGAACGTTTTGAAATGCTGCTGGTCACTGCCGATGAAGCATGGCATATCGACCGTCCTCTGGTAGATTTTGGCACGCGTCAGCCAGTAGGTGTTGGTGATGTGACGAGCGGGTTACTGCTGGTGAAACTACTACAGGGCGCAACGTTGCAGCAGGCGCTGGAGCATGTGACCGCGGCGGTATACGAAATTATGGTAACCACCAAAGCAATGCAGGAATATGAGCTGCAAGTTGTAGCTGCCCAGGATCGTATTGCTAAACCAGAACACTACTTCAGTGCGACGAAGCTCTGAAAAGTGTCTTGTCGGCCCACAGTATCCTGCGGGCCGATAAACCATTACTGCAAGCCTTCTGCTGTTAGCGCGGCTTTTACCGTCGGACGTTCAGCCATACGCTGCATATGGGCGGCAATATGCGCTAAACCTTCCAGATTCAATTTCACCCCATATGCCCAGCGCAGTACAGTAAACAGATAGGCGTCAGCAATAGTAAAACGTTGCCCGCAAATCCAGTTATCCTCTTTCAGCGCATCGTTAACGTACTGCAGTTTTTTCTCCAGCTGTGCGCGTGCAGTCGGCTTGAACTCTTCCGGTGTAGCCGGGTGAAACAGCGGAGTAAAGCCTTTATGCAACTCAGTGGCGATATAGTTCAGCCATTCGATGGTTTTATAGCGAGAAATACTGTTTACCGGAGCCAGTAACTGGCGGTCGGGGACGCTGTCGGCA
Organism: Escherichia sp. E4930; assembly: GCF_005845405.1. Classification (NCBI taxonomy): domain Bacteria; kingdom Pseudomonadati; phylum Pseudomonadota; class Gammaproteobacteria; order Enterobacterales; family Enterobacteriaceae; genus Escherichia; species Escherichia sp. E4930. The sequence goes on from NZ_VCDZ01000001.1 coordinate 212,104, forward strand.
AGATACTGCATAATGGCCACGCCTTCCGTAAGCAGAGTGCCATCGTCCAGCAGCAGAGCAGGAACCTGCCCTTTAGGATTAATCGCAAAGTAATCATCGCCGTTTTCCAGACGTTTTTTCATTAAATCCACACTGGTGAGCGTAAAGTCCTTTCCGCTCTCACGCAGGATGATATGGGAAGCAAGAGAGCAGGCGCCCGGTTTGTAGAACAGTTTCATCGGTAACTCCTTTTGGCTGTGGTTTAAAGTATGGTAGTGCGTTGCTGAACAAAAAAAAAAGCCGCTAACGAAAAGTTAGCGGCTTGTAAAAGAGTTTCCCTGAAATTTACGCTACGGCAGCTTTCGCCGCTTTATCAGCAGCATCGTCCTGAGTCATACGATGCAGTTTCGGCGCGGTCAGCAGCATCAGCACTGCAATAACGGCAGTGGCGACACCAATCTGTAAGAACACGCGGCCATAGACTTCCAGCGACATCAGCGGATCGGTTACGTTATCCGGTACAGCCATCATGCCCGCAACATAACCACCAATCAGGTTCGCACCGGCAGTGGTCAGGAACCAGCTACCCATAATGAAGCCCATCAGACGCTGTGGAACGAGCTGCGCAACCATTGCCAGACCCAGACCGGAGATCATCAGTTCACCGATACTCTGCAGGCCATAGCTTGCGACCAGCCAGCTTACAGACACGATACCGGCGTCAGAGGCGAATTTCGCGCCCAGTGGCAGGATCAGGAACGCGCCAGAACACATCACCATACCGATAGCAAACTTAGTCGGCATCGGCAGGGTATCGCCCATCTTGTTATAGATAGCGGCGAGAATCGGGCTACCAATGATGATCCAGAACGGGTTCAGTGCCTGATACTGTTCAGGTTCTACGGCCAGGCCCAGAATGGTGTGCTCAACGTTACGGATTGCAAAGAAGTTCAGAGACGTCGGCATCTGGCTGTACAGCACGAAGAAGATGATTGCTTCAAGCATCAGGATGAAAGCAACGATCATTTTACGACGTGCAGCACCTTTCATTGCAAAGGCTTCTTTACCGAAGATAACCACGATACCGAAGGCAACAACGCCCAGCGCCATACGCGCAACGTCCTGGTTGTGCAGCAGCCAGGTGGCAATAGCAATCAGCGCGACAACACCAATAATGGTTAACAGCAGATTGCGGTAGTTGATCGGCACGAAGTCAGGTTTTGAACCGTACTGCTTAACCCAGCGTTGGCAAAAGGCGAAGTTAACGATGGTGATCAACAGACCAACTACGCTAAGGGCGAATGCGACGCTCCAGCCATACTTGGCTGCTAACCACGGCGTTGCAATCATAGAGAAGAATGAACCGATGTTGACGGACATGTAGTACATGGTGAATGCACCGTCCAGACGTGGATCGTTTTTCTCGTAGCAAGTTGACAGCAGTGAAGACGGGTTGGCTTTAAACAGGCCGTTACCGACCGCAATTGCCGCCATACCCATATAGACGATACCGGCATCGTGACCAGACCAGGCAACCAGCGCATAGCCAATAGCCAGCACAATAGCACCAAGCATAATGACGCGTTTTGTACCCAGTACTTTATCGCCTAACCAACCACCAATAGCGACAAGACCATAAACCAGGGCGCTAAAGGAAGAGAAAAGTGTGATTGAATCCGCTTCGGACATACCCAGTTGTTTAACCAGGTAAACAGCCATAATTCCTTGTAGGCCGTAATAACCAAAACGTTCCCATAACTCGATCGAGAAGATGAGATAGAACGCCTTCGGTTGTTTGAAAGCGTTCAAACTAACGCTTTCTGTTGGTTTTTGGTTTGCAGTGGACACTTTTACCTCTTTTTTTACATCCCATATTAACGGGGGTGCTTTCTCGCGTGATGTCTAATAAACATACGCGCAATTGTTATAGTGGGAGGGGAAACGGCAGGTAATGTTCACTATCTTGCACTTTCAGACAAGTCCTTTGTAATAATCTGTTACATATAACTGGCATGGAGAAATCATCGGCCCATTGAAATGTTATCCAGCGTTAAATTTTTCAAAAAACGTAACGGCAGATTTTTTCACTACCAGAAGAGGGGAGATACTGATATTTGGCGATATGTTCTACTGTAAGGTGTTTTATGTAGTGAGAAAGTCCATTATCTGAAAAATAGACAGTGTAATGTTTTGTAGGTTTATGCCCTGGTTGAATCAATGCCTTGTCAAATTTAACTTAAACAGAGCAATATTTTTACATTATGACATCAATGTGATCTTGATCACGAATAGATAGAAAATTTCGCTATTAAAAAAACAATTAACCTGCATTTTTGGTTATTCACAAACGGATTGCCTGATAATGATGCCGCGAGGCGGCATCATTGACGTTAACAAGATGTTTTATAAGAGGATGAGAAATAGTTATGAATGGGATAACGATGTTACCCCTTTTCGTCAGATGTCAACTTTCTCTTTGTATTCACAAAGATCTTCAATAATGCAGGAGCCACAGCGAGGCTTGCGGGCAATACAGGTGTAACGCCCGTGGAGGATTAACCAGTGGTGGCAATCGACTTTGAATTCTGCCGGAACCACTTTGAGTAGTTTTTCTTCAACCTGTTCGACATTTTTCCCCGGTGCAAATTGGGTGCGATTACAGACGCGGAAAATGTGCGTATCTACAGCAATGGTCGGCCAACCGAAAGCAGTATTCAATACCACGTTTGCTGTTTTACGCCCTACACCGGGCAGGGCTTCCAGCGCAGCGCGATCTTCCGGAACTTCGCCATTATGCTGTTCGAGCAAAATACGGCAGGTTTTGATGATATTTTCTGCTTTGCTGTTATATAGCCCAATGGTTTTGATATACGTTTTAACCCCATCGACGCCCAGTTCGAGCATTGCGGCAGGTGTATTGGCCACCGGGTAAAGCTTTGCCGTCGCCTTATTGACGCTGACATCGGTCGCCTGGGCGGAAAGCAGTACAGCAATCAACAATTCAAAAGGCGAACTGAAATTAAGTTCGGTTGTAGGATGAGGGTTGTTCTCACGCAGGCGAGTGAGGATCTCCAGTCGTTTTGCTTTGTTCATCAGACATTCCCTGTTTCACCGTTTGGCAACTCGCGTGTAGCAGCTGCTTCAGCACGGCGCTTTTTCATTCTTTCATCAATCAGATATTTTCCCGCCAGCATCAGCCCCAGACCAATGAATGCGCCTGGCGGTAACATTGCTAACAGGAAGGGAGAATCGGTATGGAAGATCTCTACCCGCAGTACTTTGGCCCAGCTACCTAACAGCGCATCGGCACCGTCAAACAATGTTCCGTTGCCGATGATTTCGCGTAGTGAACCCAGTACGAACATGGCGCAGGTTGCGCCCATGCCTATCGAAAAACCATCAAGTGCGGAGAGCGCCGGACCTTTTTTTGCGGCGAAGGCTTCCGCACGGCCAACAACGATACAGTTAGTGACAATCAGAGGAATAAAAATCCCTAACGATTGATACAGGCCAAAGGCGTATGCGTTAATCAGCATTTGTACGGCGCTGACCACCGAGGCGATGATCATCACGTAAATCGGGATTCGGATTTCGGCTGGCGTCCAGTGACGCAGCGTCGAGATGGTCAGGTTGGTGAGAGTCAACACCAGCGTTGTCGCAAGCCCTAAACCCAGTGCGTTGGTGGCAGTGGAAGTGACCGCCAGCAGCGGACAGAGGCCAAGTAACTGGACCAGCGCAGAGTTGTTCTTCCATAACCCCTGAACAATAACGTCTTTAATTTCGCTCACGGTTTATTCTCCACAGGCAGGAAGTTGAGAAAGTTGTGCTGGCAACGTTTGGGCATACAATCCGGCGTGTTTTACCGCATTCACCACCGCGCGAGGCGTAATGGTCGCCCCGGTGAACTGGTCGAAATCACCACCATCTTTCTTCACCGCCCAGTGAGCGTCATCCGCACCGCTGATTTGTTTACCCGCAAAATGGGTGATCCAGTCAGAAAGGCGTAGTTCGATTTTGTCGCCAAGTCCCGGCGTTTCGTGATGTTCTGTCACGCGGGTGCCAAGTACCGTGCCGTTAAAATCGGCCCCAACCAACAACTGAATCGCACCGGAATAACCATCCGGCGCGGTGGCCTCCAGAACGGCAGCTACCGGTTTATCATCCTGTTTCGCGATGTAAATCCGATGTTCACCTTTTCCTAACTCTGGCGCAGTCACTATATAGCAACTTTGGGCCAGCTCGTTGTTATAGCGATCGGCTGGTAACACCTGATCAAATAACGCTTTTTGTTGCAGGCTAGCCTGTTCAGCAATCGTGGCTTTGGTCATCTGGTTGATGGCAGCCGTTAAACCTGTTGAACCAGCGGCGAACAGCGCCAGCGTAATACCGTGTTTTCGGATAGTCTTCAGCATGGTTTATCCTTTGCGATGGCCGTATACGCGTGGACGCGTGTAGTAATCGATCAGAGGAACCGTGATGTTCGCCAGCAGGACAGCGAAGGCAACGCCGTCAGGATAGCCACCAAAACTGCGGATCAGCCAGACTAATAATCCCGCCAGCGCACCGAAAATCAGACGACCACGATTGGTGGTAGACGCGGTGACTGGATCGGTCAGAATAAAGAATGCACCGAGCATGGTCGCGCCAGACAGCAGATGAATCTGCGGCGAAGCTAGTGTTTCGGGGGCGAACAACCAACCCAGCGTTGCGCACAAGGCCAGTGTCACTAAGAAACTGACGGGAATATGCCAACGAATCGCTTTCTGCCATAGCAGCCACACGCCACCAACCAGCCAGGCGAGGTTTACCCATTGCCAGCCAGCGCCCGCGAGAACACCGCTGTAGATTGGATACTGCATAATCTGTTCAACCGAATGACCGGCGCGTACAGATGTTTTGAACGTATCCAGCGGTGTCGCCTGGCTAATGCCATCGATACCTAAGCGAAGTGTGTTCATATCACCACCACTGGCGGTATGACCGCTGAAGATAATCTGTACAGCGTCAATGAATCCAGGGATGTTGACCGCAATCTCATGCGGCGGCAACCAGCTGGTCATCTGTACCGGGAAGGAGATCAGTAATACCACATAACCAATCATTGCCGGGTTAAACGGATTTTGCCCCAGACCGCCATACAGCTGTTTAGCGATGATTACGGCAAACACCGTGCCGAGTACCACCATCCACCACGGCGCAAGAGGCGGGATACTTACCGCCAGTAATAAGCCCGTTAGCAATGCTGAGTTATCTTTTAAGGTTGTAGCTACAGATTGCTTGCGCAGTTTGAGTACGAGAGCTTCGGCTAAGAGTGCACTGACCGAAGCCAACAGGATTTGAACGAGAGTACCCCAGCCAAAAAACCACAGTTGCGCAGCGATGCCAGGGACGGTTGCGACCAGCACCAGCAGCATGATGCGCGATGTCTGGCGCTGGTTATGGGTATAAGGGGAGCTAGCTATTCTGAATACCATTTAGTCCTCGTTTACAACCTTTTGCTGAGCGGCTTTTTTTGCCTGAACCCGGGCGATCGCCGCGGCAACTGCAGCTTTGCGGGGATCAACCTGTTCTTCCTGCTCTCCGTTGGCCTGCTGCTGTTCCAGCTTGCGCGCTTTAGCACGGGCGATAGCGGCTTCGAACGGCAGCTTTACGCGGGTCAATCTGTTCTTCTGGCTCTACGTTGGCCTGCTGCTGTTCCTGCTTGCGCGCTTTGGCGCGGGCGATAGCGGCTTCAACGGCAGCTTTACGCG